>NZ_JBHIPW010000011.1:0-3978 GCF_042196265.1 Bartonella sp. AP1QHHD | reverse complement strand
TGACTGTAGCTGCATTTTGTATATCAAGGCCGTTTGCAACTTTTTCAATGGTTGTTGTGCCTTTTAATGTAATGACGCTGTTGTTGTCAGCTTTTGCACCAGTACTCTTTTTTTCAGTTTCAGAGCCGGTTATTGTCAAATTTTCGCTAACGATTTTGCTACCAACTGCTGTATAAAGCCCAGTTACCATATTTTCAATGGTTGTTTTGCCTGTTAATTCAATCATAGTATTTGGCAAGTAGGCTGCTATACCGGTGCTATTGGTATTTTTTTCGTTCTGAGAGCCCGTTATTGTTAAATCTTTACTAACGAGTTTGCCACCAGTTGTTGCCCTAAGACCGCTGCCAGCAATGTCTTTAATGGTTGTTTGACCCGTTAATTCAATCACGCTATTAGCACCATCGACGAGTATACCAATGCTGTCTTCTTTAGCTTCAGGAAGGATTATCGTTACATCTTTTGCAGTGACTTTACTGCCCTTATTTACCCGAAACCCGTTTGCAACTTTTTCAATGGTTGTTGTGCCTGTTAATTCAACTGTACTATCAGGATCTGTGGTTGTTACACCAGTTCCTTTATCGTTTCCTTTTATTTTTAAATCTTCGCTGGTGATTTTACCACCTGTTTTTGCTAGGATCCCATCCATAGCTTTTTCAATGGTTGTTGTGCCTTTTAACGTAATTTCGCTACCAAGATCTGTAGATGTTACACCAGTTTTTTCAGATTCAGGAGCGGTTACTTTTAAATCCTTGCCAATGATTTTTCCACTATTTGTTGCCTTAATCGCATCATAGTTTTTTTCGGATGCGTCGTCGGAGACATCTTTTACTTCTTCATTACTTGTAGCACTGAGGACTGTCGCATATGCGCTGAAATGAGTGCTAAACAGCATGATAGCTACGGCAGCTGTGCCGGATAAAAGAGATTTTTTAAACATTTAGATATTTTCCTTAACTTATAAGCTCCACGCATTCCTTCCCCGCTTACAAGAAGGATATCAAATGAATGGTTTTCTACTTTGGGGACCAATAGATTGTTTTTATTTTTATGTAAAGTAGAAAAATATTTTTTATAAAAATACATAATGTTTTGAATATTATTCATTATGAAATAAATATAAATTATTTTATAATATTAAAAATTATTTATATTTATTTGATTTTAGATCATAGTGTTATTATTGTGCATTGTTTAGAGATAAACTTTATTGAGTTATAAAAAGAAAAAAGAATGGAAAAAATATTAGAAAAAAAGAAACAAGAAGAGAGGAAATGAGCAATAAAGAATAGCAGTATCCATGCTGCTGTGGATATACAAAAAAGAAAGTTTGTCGTTTGACAGGAGTTTTTTTAAGTAGGAATAGGTGGAAATTTATGATTTTTTATGACTAATTTTCACCATTAAATGCGCGTTTTGTCAAAATGGATTTTGACATCTAAAAAAGAGTGAAAATGAGAAAAAACTGTGATTCAATGGAAAATAGGAAAAGGCTTTGAAGATTTAAAAAAACTCTGTGAAAGCCTAGAAGACCGCCTTTTAAGCCCCTTTGAAAAAAAATCTATAAATTGTGAAGTTCGCTCCAAAATCAGCCCAAAAAGCAAAAAAAGATATAATATGTTAAAAACAAAGTGTTATTAAAAATCTTAATGTAAGGAGAAATGCCCCTTCATTTTCCATTGTATAATGAGTTAGGTTGGATTTGTGTAGTTCTTGATTGCTTTTCCAACCTCTATTTAACGTTTTAAATGCAATTTTAAAAAGAGGCAAGGTAAGCTCTATTTCTTCTCTGTCTTTGATGTTTTGAACAAGCTCTTGTAACTTTTTATCAAGCTCTGCTACGAGTTCCGCTATATCTTCAGGGGGAAGTTTAATTATTGCATTTTTGTTACCTGATTGATTCCTTTGTCTGGGTGGCAAATAGTGATGGTGGTTGGAGTGTTAAACCGGCAAGTCCCTTTGCTGCCGCCATGTTTATCAAACGCGACAAGCAAAGGGGCGGTGTTTTTTGGTTTCCCTCCAATCAAGATGTCAAAGGCATTTTAGGAACTGCGCGCCCCATTAGCTATTTTGATGGGGAAATCGATCATGAGGCAAATCGCCTTAACCAAGCCGATATTGCTACCTTTATTCCAGCACGGCTTAGCCAAAATGCCCATGGAAAAATTGTCGCCAATGGACGTATTTTATGGGGCAACCACACCACCTCCAGTGACCCATTGTGGCGCTTTGTCAATGTGGTGCGCACCCGTGCAGCCGATGGCAGGGCTTGGTGGGAGCGCGCTGCGTCTTTTTCACCCGATGACTTTACTCATGGCAGCATTTCGAGGGGTTGCGGTTTCAGGTGCAGCATTGGTGAGTACCTTTGGTTGGATCGGGACAGTGATCGAAGTGGTTGGGGCGGGTATTTCCTCTGTTGTGGGGGGTATTTTTACCCCAATAGGGGCTGTGGTTGCTGCTGTTGTGGCGGTCATACTGGCTGCTGGTTTTGCTTTGTGGAAATACTGGGACCGTTTCTCTTCTTTTGTCAAAGGTTTTGCACGGGGAATAGCACACGCTTTTAGTCGTGCCTTTGAAGCTGTTATGCGCTTTTTTGGTGCTGATACCACCACCATCACCAAATGGAAAAACATCATTGCTGCTGCTTTTGATTTCTCTCAAACTTGGCAAAAGTTTAAACAAGGACTTTCCTCTGTTGTCGAGTGGTTTGGCAATTTGTGGGAGGGCGTTAAACAAAGCCTTTCCAACTTTTGGAGCTGGTTGGGAAGCTTTTTTGCCCGCGAAAAGCTCTCTGATGATGCCAAGGCTGGTATGGAACAAGCCGGCGAAGATTTAGCCAATTGGATTGTCGATGGTTTTATGGCACCCATCACAAAGTTGAGCGATTTTTGTAAATCTTTGCCCAGCCGCATTAAGGGGTGGATTGGGTCGATTGATGTAAGAGAGTTTTTGCCAAGTTTTTTGGGGGGTAAAACGTCCATCCAACCCATCGTGCAATTTGCGGGGGCTTCTCCTGTAAATTCATCTGCGAGAGAGCAAAGAGACAAAGACCGTTCCCCCATCACACACAATCAAAATGTCACAGTGCATGTTAATGGTGCCCGTGAACCCATGGCCACTGGTCGTGCGGTTGCCCATGCTTTGCAACGGGCACGCGCCAATGCGCTGCATGGCGGGACAGAATGAGGGGAGGGAGCTTATGAGAGATCCTTTGATGATGTTAGGACCGCATCAATTTTATGTGGACTGGCTAAATTTCCAATCCTTTGAAGAAGAGTTTTCTGCCTCATGGGTTTGTATGGAGCGTTTTGGCAAGGCACCCAGTTTGCAATTTACCGGCTATGGCAATGATGCAAAAACCATTCATGGGGTTTGGTTTCCAGAAGAATTTGGTGACCGGGTAGCGATAGATGCCATCACTACAACTATTCGAAGAGCAAAGCCTGTCCAGATGCTTCGTTGGATTAATGATACGACCTATAGTGTCCTTCTCCATGGATCCGTAGTAATCACCACGATCAATAAAGACCATGACTATATCAGTCGCTCTGGTCAATCCCAGCGCATCCGCTATTCCATTACGCTCTTGCCCTTTTTTAATGGCGGAAAACCACAAGGACAATACCAAGAGAGACAATATCAAATGGGGTATTACCAAGAGGGACAAACTCTATGAAGATACCCAAAAAGCGCGTTATTGTAGAGCTAGAGGATATGAGCCTTGATCTCCTCTGCTTTCACCATGTCATGGCTGTGTTAGGGGACCGTTCTCAAGTTGGGGGACTAAACGGCTATTTAGAAGCCACACTGGAAGCCAATCCAGAGATTGCCAAATATGGTGTGTTTTTACCGCGGGGCTTAAAGGTCATTCTGCCTGAATTTGTGTTGTCTAATCCCCAAAGCATGGTGAAGCGGTTATGGGATTAATGCGTACACACCCTTTTATTGTGGTCAAGGTGGGAGACAAACCTGTTCATGAGG
>NZ_JBHIPW010000010.1:0-68141 GCF_042196265.1 Bartonella sp. AP1QHHD | reverse complement strand
TTTTTTTTTAAATAAAATGCCCAAAACAATACCAATAAAATATTGAACAAAAAATCCTATTTCAAGACATTATTGGCAACAAGCAATTATAGGAAAAATAAGAAGCGTATAAAAGTTTCATGCCCGATAGCAGCGGCTTTCAGATTATAATACCCCTCCCCTCACAACGATTGCAACTTTTCTTACATATCGCAAGGATGTCATGTAAAAGGCTAAAGATAGAGTACATATTCTATAATCACCATTGCATAAATATCTTACACGCTTTATGCTTTTCCACGAGAGCAAAAGGAAGATGTCAATGTCATCTAAACTGACGCGTAACCAAACATTGGTTTTAAACACTTTAAAAAATGCAAAAGGGCCTTTAAGTGCTTATGCGATTCTCAATCACTTACGCGAAGAAGGTTTTCGTGCACCTCTCCAAGTTTATCGTGCGTTAGAAAAACTCGTACAGTTAAAGTGTATTCATCGTCTTGAAAGTGTAAATGCCTTTATGATCTGTTTACACCCTGAAAACTGTCAACATGAACTTACAACGTTTATAATTTGCGAAAACTGTGGCACAGTCAACGAAATACAAAATCAAACGATTGTATCGAGTTTAAAACAGATGGTTCAAGCTGTTGACTTCCAAGCACATAAAAGCACCTTAGAAGTACGAGGTCTTTGTAAAAAATGCGCAATAAAATAAGACCGCTAACTTGAAAACAAGATCTCTAACTTGCAAGTTTATATATTTAGCATTATGTACCAGGGATCGCCTTATTGTTTGAAAAGCTCTTATCGTCCGTGCATGTATATCACCCGATCTTAGTGATGGGTTTATTATACTCATTGGAACATAAATATTGAAAGTATAAAATCATGTCCGTAGCTGAGACAATTTTTTCAACCAAAAATTTCAATAAAACGCAAAAAAAGAAAGTAATCAAGGCTCTTCTTATTGTCTTTGCACTCTTTGTGCTTTGGTTTAGCTACAAATGGATAACGCAATGGCGTTATATGCTATCCACTGAAGATGCCTATGTACAAGGAGATATAGCCGCTATTGCGACTAAATTAAATGGATATATTGCAAAAATTGCCATTAAAGCCAACCAAGTTGTAAAAAAGGACGATGTTTTATTTTACTTAGACAATGGTGATTATCAAATAGCCTTGGATCAAACAAAAGCGCATCTTGACACACAGAAAAAAACACTTCTACGCATTGATGCACAAATCACAGCCGCTCATAGTGCTTTAGATGATGCAAAAGCGCAAAAAGCAGCCGCTTCAGCCATAGCAACCAATGCACAACTCACCTTAAAACGTGTAACAGAACTGAAAGCCAATCGTTATGCTCCTCAATCTGATGTCGATGATGCCAAATCAGCTTATGAACAAGCCATTGCAAATATTAACAGAGCAGATGCACAAATCGCTGCAGCACGTGCAAATATCCGAGTACTAGAAGCACAACGAAGTGAAACAGAAAGCCAAACAAAGAGTTTAGAACTTTCGCGTGAAAAAGCACAACGTGATCTTGATTCAACCATTATACGCGCGCCATTTGATGGAATCATAGGAAATTTAACAGCAAAAACGGGAGATTTTGTTGTAAATGGCCAACGTCTTGCAGCGTTAGTCCCCATCCATGCACTTTATATTGAAGCAAACTATAAAGAAACACAGTTGCAAAATATTCATGCAGGACAAAAGGCTTATATTTCTGTTGATGCCTTCAAAAAGCAGGTCTTTACAGGAACAGTGCTTTCTATTTCACCTGCAACAGGTGCTGTTTTTTCTCTTCTTCCTCCACAAAACGCTACCGGTAACTTTACAAAGATTGTCCAACGCATTCCCGTACGTATTTCTATTCCAGAAGAAGTCTTAAAGACCGGACATATCCGAGCAGGAATGAGTGTTTCAGTAGAAGTTGATACACGTACAAAACCACAAGATAAAAGTCTCTTATAATAACAAGCAAATGACCTCATTATTATGACATCTTCAATACCAAAGCCCATACAGTCTCAAGAGCGCATAGAAATCCGTAACATTGTGATTTTCATAGTTATGGCCTTTGGCATGTTCATGGCGATTTTGGATATACAAATCGTTGCCTCCTCTTTAGCCGAAGTTCAAGCTGGTCTTTCTGCAAGCTCTGAAGAAATTTCATGGGTTCAAACCTCCTATCTCATCGCTGAAGTCATCATGTTGCCCCTTTCTGGATTCTTAGGAAGATTGCTTTCAACACGTATTTTCTTCACCATATCAGCGATCGGGTTTACGATTACTTCTGTTCTTTGTGCAACAGCAACATCTATTGGAGAGATGATTATCTACCGTGCATTGCAAGGTTTTATTGGTGGAGGAATTATCCCAAGCGTTTTTGTCGCCTCTTATGTTCTTTTCCCTCCTTCCAAACGCCCAATTGTTACCCCTATTGTTGGACTAGTCGCAACATTAGCCCCCACTATTGGTCCAACGGTCGGAGGTTATCTTTGTCATATCTTATCATGGCACTGGCTTTTTCTCATTAATGTGCCTTTTGGGATTATTATTTCAATTCTCGCTTGGAAATTGATTGATTTTGATAAAGCAAATCCATCTCTCATGGCTAAATTTGACTGGTTGGGGCTCATTTCTATGGCTGTTTTTCTAGGAACTTTAGAGTATGTACTAGAAGAAGGCGCACGTCATGATTGGCTGAATGATAGGCTAGTTCGGAATTTATTCATTATCATGATTCTTGCTGCCGCCTTGTTCTTCTGGCGTGCTTTTACAGCAAAAGAACCCATTGTAGATCTCTCTACTTTTTCTAATTTTAATTTTTCAGCTGCATCCATTTTTTCCTTTTCACTGGGGATAGGTCTTTATGGACTCACGTACCTTTATCCTGTCTATTTGAGCCAAATCCGCCATTATGATGCCCTTATGATTGGAGAAACATTGTTTCTTTCAGGATTCGTCATGTTATTAACGGCTCCCCTTGCAGGATTCCTTTCAGCACGAATGGATGCACGTTTAATGATGGCAATAGGACTTTTTGGTTTTGCAATAGGCACTTGGATGGCAAGCACTATCACAGATAAGTGGGATTTTTGGCAGCTTTTTTGGCCGCAAGTTTTCCGTGGTGCTTCTGTAATGTTATGTATGGTTCCTATTAATAATATTGCCTTGGGAACACTCCCACCAGAACGAATGCAAAATGCTTCTGGACTCTTTAATCTCACACGGAATCTAGGTGGTGCTGTAGGGCTTGCCATTATCAGCACTATCATGACAAAACGCACAGATTTCCATTATGAACGAATAGCCGAAACACTTAACCACGCAAACAGACAAGCAACTGAAATGCTTTCAAAGCTTACTTTATTATTCAAAACAGAAACCTTTGATTCCTATACCCTGGCTCTTTCTCAATTGTTTAATATGGTACGCATACAAGCAATGATTATGGCTTTTAGTGATATTTTCTTTATCATAACCATCATCTTTGGTGTTTTGACATTTATGACCATGTTTCTCAAAAAAATACCACCTCTCATGGATTCACCACCAAATCACTAAGCTTAATTAAAATTGAGAAATATTTTTTATCCTTATCACTTTCCTCGCTTCCTATGCACTTTACCTTTTCTCAAGAGACAGTGTAAATAAATATGTGATTCTAAATGATTCTTCTGATAAAAATTCTTTTCAATGCAGGCTCTTTACGCACTTTTAAAATAACTTCTCGCATACAAAAATTGTTTTAGATGATCGGTAAACAAAGATCTTACCTAACGTGCTCCACACTATAAAGATAAAGCAGCTATTTCTATAAGATTTTTGATTTATCACCATAGGGCACAAAAGATTAAAAGATTCTTGGCCCTTTACTCTTTTGAGTCTTACAAGAATATTCATAAAAGATTTATGAATCTTGTGATTTTTATTCACGCACCTATTTCCCTTATAATGTGTAGGACAACGTTTTTTTGATTCTGAATGCAAAATTTTACATGAAAAAATCATTTTGTATTTGATCCTCTCATGCTAATTGCAAAACGATTTACCTTTATAGTAAAAAAGTAATTATATATTTTTTTCAAAAAAGCTGCTTTTGAACATGTAATTTTATTTTTTACACTCTTTTAAAAAAGCTGATACCTATAATTTTGATTCTACTGCTGCATATTTTTCTTTCTTAAGCCCCTTCTCTTTCAACAAGCGCTAAAATTGTATAAAATTTCTCAAAATATCTCTCTATTGAATCAATCAAAACCATTCCCTTGCACATAAAAAGCAAAGAAACAAAAACTGTTTAAGAAAAAAATAAAATATCCAACCGTTTCGATGCAAGATCTACCAACGATATTGAAAACTGGAAAATGTATGATGATACTGGCTTTTAAAGAATACAAAACCACTCAAAAATCCGGTTCCTTTAATATTATAAAATAGGACGCTATTTCAAAAAATGAGCTTAAAATATATTCCTACTCACTTAACTGAAATTATCAAAAATAAGAAACCAGCCATATAATAAAATCGCAATACAACTCCCCAAAAACTTTGTACCGCTAAATACTTTGGCTCTAGCCAAAACAGTATGCTCTCCTCAATGCCAGCTGTTGAAAAACAAAATAAACACGATCTTCAAGCCACTTTATGATGCTGAAAACGATTTGAAACTTCTCGTTCTCCACTAGGAACCAAAGTGCCATAACACCCAGAAAGATAATGTGGTATCAGTTCCAACGCTTGAAAGCGATGCTTTTCGTAAGGACCAGGCATTGCCAAATTTTCTGTTAAACTATTTGAAAAGCCAAAACGTTGATAAAATTCAAAATCCCCTACCAGCAAAATGGCGCCATATCCCAATTTTTTTGCTGTTTCAATTGCATGGCGGACTAAAATTGATCCTATTCCCATACCAGCACATTCAGATGCAACAGCCAAGGGGCCCAAAAGTAAAGCATGTTGTGTTTTATTTTTTCTTTTAGAAAAAGAAACATGCCAAAGACGGACACTTCCCACAAGCTCTCCAAGCGCATTTTTAACCACAAAAGAAAGTCCTTGAGCAGCTAACCGACCACGACGTAAAGCCTCTGATGATTTACGTTTACGTCCATACCCCATCGTTGAATCAAGCAAAATTTCTCGATAAGGCTTATCGGTTTCTTGCTCCAATAAAAGTGTAAAACATGCCCCATCTTTTGTTTGAAAGTTCATCATGTTCATCTCAATGACCGCCCTCTTATAGCGCCATGACGAGCATAGCAAAAAGTCTAAAAAAACTATAGTTAAAAGGAAACCTCAGATCACATATGATCGTAAAGGCTCAAAACCATTAAAAGCAACCGATGCGTAAGTTGTTGTGTAAGCACCCGTTCCATGAATCAATATTTCATCTCCTATCGTTAGGGATAGAGGAAGCGGATAAGGTGTTTTTTCATAGAGAACATCTGCCGAATCGCATGTTGGTCCAGCCAAAATACAAGGCTCCATTACCTTATCATCATGAGGTGTCTCAATAGGATAACGAATGGCTTCATCCATAGTCTCAGCAAGACCATTAAATTTTCCAATATCAAGATAAACCCATCGTACATTATCATTATCAGCTTTTTTAGATATTAGAACAACTTCTGTACGAATAACACCAGCATTGCCAACCATCGCACGTCCTGGCTCAATAATCGTCTCAGGGATACGATTACCAAAATGCTTTTTCAATGAATCAAAAACTGCTGTACCATAAGCTTGTTCTGTAGGGACATCTTTCAAATAACGCGTTGGAAAACCGCCCCCCATATTCACCAACCTTAGTGAAATACCTTCTTGTTCCAAACGCTTAAACACTGTAGCAGCATCCGATAAAGCACGATCCCACGCACTCAGATCAACCTGCTGAGATCCAACATGAAAAGAAACACCGTAGGCTTGCAAACCCAATTGATGTGCCCGTCTTAGAACATCAACCGCCATAGCTGGAACACAACCGAATTTGCGTGACAATGGCCACTCTGCACCTTTGCCATCGGTAAGAACACGGCAAAAAACACGTGTTCCTGGAGCAACACGCGCAATTTTTTCCACTTCTTCAACACAATCAACGGCATAAAGTGAAACTCCCAGTGCATATGCTCGTGCAATATCACGCTCTTTTTTAATCGTATTCCCAAAAGAAATACGCTCTGACGTTGCTCCTGCTTTTAAAGCCATTTCAATTTCTGCAACAGAAGCCGCATCAAAAGAAGATCCTAAAGAACTTAGCAAACGCAAGATTTCAGGAGCTGGATTTGCCTTTATTGCGTAAAAAATACGAGACTGCGGCAGAGCTTTTTCAAAATTTAAATAGTTGTCACGAACAACATCAAGGTCAACAATTAAGCATGGACCTTCAGAACGATGTGTTGCAAGAAAATCGCGAATACGTTGCGTTGCCATCTGCAATTCTCCTTGAGGGAAAGCTCCCCCACTCTATGCTTGGACAGCCAAAGCTGCCAAAAGCTAAAGGACAAAAAACACACAACAACTATCCCCATTCTGATTACAAAAAATCAGAAATTAGCATTGCATGCAGCGAAAGAACAGCGCGAAGCCGCGTTATTCTATTTTATCTGCCTTTTTGATTGGAGTTGAGAAAACCACTTCCGCACTGAAGGCAATGAGGTGTGCCTCTATAGTTATCCCAGCATTTAAAAACTGGAAGACACCAGAAAGGCCCGCACCGTCGTTGCTTCAAGATGTCCTCATTCTTGCAATTGGCTGTAAGAATGACTGGAGCGGTTAGTTCCAGGTACCGTACCGGTTAATCTCACCATTTGAGAACCAGCGGACACCCACAGGCACGTGCGACTTTGGGCAAAGCATCCTATAAAACGAATTCTTTCTCATTTCAATCATTTTTTTAATTTTAAACATTTTTTAATTCTTAAAGATAAAATGATGCGAAAAAACAACACTCTCCCCCAGACAAAGCCATCCATCCGCTTTCATGAGATCACACCCCTTACATCATCCGTGCAACATAAATCACTGTCTTGCGTTTAAAGCCCCTCGTTTCTTTACCCTATTCTATTTCCTAATATCCGCAGCAGAAAATAACGCAAAATAAATTATTCAAAACTTAATTTATAATGATAATTTATTATTGTACCCTTAAACAAAAATCCCATTATAAAATCCTCTTATTTCAACCCTCTTACAATGAATCAATTAAAATCATTCTTTTGCGCATCACAAATAAAAAACAATTGAAAAAAGGAGTACCTCTTATATATCCTCTCAAATGCAAAGATGACCAACATTGAAGACTGAGGATAGTAACGACTGAAGCACCATCGTCTTTAAAGATAACGTGTCCTTCCCCCAACAAAACGCCATCATCTTTCTCATTTACATCCTAAAAAACATCCCTACTTCCACATTCATTTCACAGCATCGCTTAAGCAAAATATCATGAAGAATTCCCCGTATAATATAGCTTGTATGATATAGATCAACTACATCTCACCCTCTTTATACTTATGAAATTAAAAACAAACGCTCCCATTCTATCTGCCAACTCTCAATATTGCAGAAACTCCTACATTGAAATGTTTCATAACACCTTATCTAAAATGATTTTTGTCCACACGTTGCTCCCATTTGCAACGTACAAGTGAATGAATTTTACGCGATTCGTTCTCATCTAATCTGAAAGCAATAAAGTTCACAATATTGAACTATTTTATTCAAATGAAAATAAATTATCATTATAAATTAATGTATTATATTAAATTCTGAAATCATAAACTCCTATTATCATTTTATTTTTTCCACCTAGCATCTGCTTTTTCATCTCCTCTTATTAATCACATCTTATTCATACGCTTTTCTCTTAAACTATAAATCTCCCTCCTCTGCGCTGTTGGTGAACGGCTTTTCTATTTTAAAATGAAAAGTATTTGAAAACTCAATCCTATAAAGTCAAGGAGAGCGAACAATCTATAATGATTATTTATAAGTCAAATAATTTAACATAAACAAAAAGACCGAATAATATCCGGTCTTATAAAATATTTTTCTACCAATATTAAAAAACTCTTCTCTCTTAAATTTAAGAGAAAAACGCTACAACTTAAAACTCTACACTGCGATATCCTTATGTCCCTTGATGAGAATCAATTGCACGCAACTTCAACAATTGAAATTGCCTATGGCGCTCACGAAAGCGCTCTCTATCGGCTTCACTACGCGTGTTATAACAAGCATCACAGGAAACACCTTCCTCATAATGAGGCGATAATTTGCTTTCAGCATTAAGAGGAGAACGACACGCACGACATAATTCGCGTCCACATTCTTCAAGACCATGTTGAACAGAAACACGCTCATCAAAAACAAAACACTCACCCCACCATAAACTCTTCTCTTTTGGAATTTTTTCTAAATATTTCAGAATACCTCCTTTTAGATGGTAGACTTGCTCATAACCAAGATCACGAACATAAGCTGTTGATTTTTCACACCGAATGCCGCCTGTACAAAACATAGCAATTTTCTTTTTTTTCTTTAACTCAGCCTCATGTTTACGCACCCATTCAGGAAATTCGCGAAATGTTTTAATCTGCGGATCAATCGCTCCTTGAAAACTCCCTATCGCATATTCATAGTCATTCCGTGTATCGATTAAAATTGTCTCTTCATCTTGAATAAGAGCATTCCAATCTTCAGGATCGACATAAGTACCAACAACTTTTAGCGGATCAACCCCTTCAACCCCCATTGTCACAATCTCTTTTTTCAACCGCACTTTCATGCGATGAAAAGGCATTTTTGATGCCCATGAATATTTAATCTCCGGCGTTTGAAACGCTGGCTCAGCCGTAATAAAATCCACCAATGCCTCAATCGCATCACAAGAACCAGCAACTGTTCCATTAATGCCCTCTTGTGCTAAAAGCAGAGTGCCTTTGATATCCTTTGCTTGACATAAATCCTGCAAAGGTTTTTGTAATTGATGATAATGCTTCAAATCTGCAAAGCAATAAAGTGCAGCAACTTTAAAATTCTTTTCCATGTGTTTTGCCATAACGCGCGTTTCATTCAATTTCAAGATTTATTCATGTACTCTTTAACATATTGTGCTTAATCAAACGATACAAATAATATCATCTCCAAGAAGAAAAAATATCATGTGCCAAAAAAGAGAAAAGCTTTTATTATATCTCCAAGGACAAACTGTTATACCTGTTTTACTCATTGACAATCTACAAAGTGCTGTACCCTTAACACGCGCTCTTGTCAAAGGTGGATTAAAAACAATTGAGATCACCTTGCGAACACCAAATGCCCTCAAAGCAATTCAGAAAATTACACAAGAAGTCCCTGAAGCAATTGTTGGAGCCGGCACAATTCTCAACACAACACATTACGAAAAAGCCGAACAAGCTGGAGCCAAGTTTATTGTAAGCCCCGGATTATCCAATGAACTAATCAATTGTGCAAAAAATAGTGAAATTCCCCTTCTTCCCAGTGCAATGACCCCAAGTGAACTCATGCAAGCATTAAACAAAGGCTATTCATATCTTAAATTTTTCCCTGCTGAAGCTGCTGGGGGCATTTCCTTCATCGAAGCTTTAGCATCTCCCTTCTCTGATATCCGGTTTTGCCCAACAGGCGGTATTACACAAAAAAGTGCACCACAATGGCTCCAACTGCCCAATGTCTTCTGCGTTGGAGGTTCTTGGATAGCGCCCCAAAAACTCATTGCAATAAGTGATTGGGATTCGATTACTGCATTAGCATATACCGCATCACAACTTCCCTCTCCCTCGAAAAAAGCTCTTTCTACAATATAATGTAAAGTGCAAGAATATCAGTCCCTTCAACAAGACCAAAGCTTTCACACATCCTTGCGCAATCTTTTAACATTGCCATGGAACCACAAATCATCACCCAATCTTCATTAGGATGAATTTTGCGAGTTCTATTGTTTCAAAGCCGCTTGTTTCAAAAAAGCACCCACTCTCCATAACAGTCGTAATACGCCCCATATGCTCAGAAAGCTCACGAGTGGTCATAGGATAAAATTTCAGCTGTTGTGCATATGCCCCACAATGAGTGGATCTTATTGCAAAAAGGAAACAAGATCTTTTGCACAAATTGACTCATTCTTTTCGCGCGTTATTTAAATAAGAACAACTTCTGAAAATTTTTCATAAATGTCAGGCTCACGAATAAAGCTTGCAAAAGAAAAAAAACCGTACCGGTTTGAAAGAAGATAAAGCATCAACTTTCCCACTCATTACTCCACAAAAGCGCGCTCTACAACATAAGTAGCAGGAGCATTATTGGCCCCTTCAACAAGACCAAAGCTTTCACACATCCTTGCGCAATCTTTTAACATAGCCATGGAACCACAAATCATCACCCGATCCTCATCAGGATGAATCTTAGGAAGGCCTGTTGTTTCAAAAAAGTCCCCACTTTCCATCACAGTTGTAATACGACCCATATGCTCAGAAGCTTCACGAGTAGTCATAGGATAAAATCTCAACTGTTGTGCATACTCTCCAATGAGTGGATCTTGTTGCAAAGAGGAAACAAGATCTTTTGCATAAATTAACTCATTTTTTTCGCGCGTTGTTTGAATAAGGACAACTTCTGCAAATTTTTCATAAGCTTCAGGATCACGAATAAGGCTTGCAAAAGGAGCAATCCCCGTCCCAGTTGAAAGAAGATAAAGACGTTTTCCAGGAATAAGAGCATCAAGCACCAGCGTTCCTGTAGATTTTTTACGCATGAGAACTGTATCACCAATTTTAATTTTTTGGAGATGCTCGGTTAAAGGTCCCCCTGGAACTTTTATCGAAAAAAACTCAAGCTGTTCATCCCAAAAGGGACTTGCAATCGAATAAGCGCGATAAATCGGCTTTTCTGCATTTGGCAAACCGATCATAACAAACTCACCCGAACGAAAACGAAAACTTTCCGGACGATTCAGACGGAATTTAAATAACCGATCTGTATAATGACAAACCTCTTGGACAGTAAGGGCGAACACATTCTCAGGAATCGGAAAATTTGCAACGCTGCTGATGCTTGACGGAACATTGGTAGCAGACGTATTCATACTCTTCCCCATATCTTTATTGAACGTTAAATTTCGAATCTTTGACGTGATATAGTACTTGCACAACCATCTGCCAACAATTTTCTCAACACAAAAGCCTCAAGGTTAACACTTTTATGTCAAAATTAAATAAATGAGTCTAGTCCACTCTATAAGCGATAAAATTGATTTCACTTAAAACCAATCAAAGACTAGAAAGTAAATACTGGATACCCAATCCATCTTGAAAACAAATAATATCCAAATCAACGAGTTTTCTAAATCAACAGTTTTAATGTATCAAAAAGTGTTTACACTGTTTTCTATTCAATAAAAATAATTTTAAGTGCATGAGACAACATCCAAAATTGCACAGATGAGTGATCTTCCCTCTCATGGTAGAAAACTTGTAATGCATTGATTTAACGTGGTTAATTTAATCATTTTACCTTCTCTAAATAAGAAGCCAATGCAATATTTAATCAAAACAATCACACCAGCAATAATAGTCTAACATTGCACTCTTCAAAATGATACAATACAATAAATTATGTTTATTTTTTTATATGCCTAAACGAGGGCAAATAAGTAAAAAAGTCTATGTTTTACAAATCATTAGAAGATACCATGTTGATAACAACACAAATAAAACTAAACTATCTCTTATATCCAGAGTACCATTTTACATAAAAAATGACTTTAATGGCAGCATAGGCTTCTTATGATTTTGACCATAGCAAATAGTGTCTTTCCCCTATATCGTAAAGAACCTCAATGAAACAACCAAAAAAACTCCGTATTTCACGAACACAGATAAGCTTTTAAAATGAACAAATCCGTTAATGATGAAATAAATACATCACTCTATACAGCTGTAGCAACCATCGATGTCAGTGCCATTGTTGCCAATTATATCACTTTAGCCAAACGTGTAGCTCCAACACAATGTTCAGCAGTTGTAAAAGCAAATGCCTATGGATTAGGAGCTCACAAAATTGCTCCTGCCCTTTATCAAGCTGGTTGTCGCACTTTTTTTGTCGCACAAATCAGAGAAGCACTCCAATTAAAAAGCATTTTACCATCAAATGTCACGATTGCCCTTCTGAATGGACTTCCACACTTAGCAGAAGAGTTTGTCGCACAATCTGGTATTGTTCCTGTTCTAAACTCTTGGAATGCCATTGAAAATTGGCAAAAAATTTGTCAAAAAAAAGATAAAAAATTTCCAGCAATTGTTCAAATCGATACCCATATGAACCGATTAGGACTGGATCAAAAAGAGTTACAAAAACTCATCAAACACCCTACAATTTTCGAAAAAGCAGAAATAAAATATATTCTTAGTCATCTTTCTAACGGAGAAGATGATACCCACCCATCAAATTATGCCCAATTGACTTCTTTCAAAACTATCCTTGCGCAATTGCCTGCTTGCAAAGTTTCCTTTGCCAATTCTGGAGGTATCTTTCTAGGATCAGATTTTTATTTTGATCTTGTTCGTCCAGGCATTGCACTTTACGGAGTTGATCCGCGGGGAAAACACCCATCACCTCTGAAACCTGTTTTAAAACTTGAAGCCCAAGTCATTCAAAGCCGCGTTGTTGATATAGGAGCACCTGTTGGTTATGCAGAAAGCTTTATAACCAACAGACCAAGCACTCTTGCAACCATTTCTATAGGCTACGCAGACGGCTGGCTCCGTGCTCTTTCGAATAAAGGAACTGTTTATTTCAACGGGCACAAACTTCCCATGGTTGGGCGGGTTTCTATGGATTCCATTATTGTAGATACGACCGATCTTGAACAAAAACCTCAAACTGGTGACTGGGTAGAGCTCATTGGTCGCCATCAAACACTTGAAAAAGTATCTATAGATGCCGATACCCTCCCCAATGAAATTCTAACATCTCTTGGCTCCCGCTATAAATACATTTACACATAAAAACTCTTTAGCCATAAAGAAATAAATTGATAAAAATCATCATTTTAGAAAATTGAGGGGCTTTTACAAAAGATTTTACAACAATCAACCACACAGAATGGTCATAGACACCGTACATTCACAGAAATCTCAAAACAGACAAGTTAATGGACTGTTTTATGGAAGTAGCTTTCATCTAAAATACAAAAACTTAGCCTTTCCTCATAAATTGACAAAAAAGAATCTACTACAAAGTTTTTAAAATTAATTTCCCAATTAAAATCATTCGCTTGCATACCACAAGCTGGACTATGTGTAGATAAAAATGATTTAAGAAAAGAATAATTCCTCTTATGAACCATAGTGCCAAGAGCTATAACATTAGGCGCTGGCAAAGTGTATAATAGTGCCGGCTTACTCCGTTATGAAGCGTAAAGATTGGGGGATCAATAGATTTACCCTTACACCATTCACAAGCGCCGTCGCGAAATGGGATTAGGAGCGAAATATCTCTTTAAAACAAACATGTGAATTAACAACCCAAGTATATTCTTTTTGGAGCGTTCTGTTTTACATGAGGGTCGTGCCCCCATTAAAAAACACAATAAATAAAAGTGTGGAGCAATGTGCAATCCCCATTATTAAAAAAACATTGCTTTAAATGCTTTTGAAAGCCGCAAAGCTGAATTAAAAGGAGATGACAAACTGAGGATTGAGTTTTACCTTTACGGCTTTACATTTTCCCAAAATGAGATTGTCTTCCAGTTTCAAAGGTTACGTCAACAGAAATACGCAATCCCCTCGCCCTCATCTGACAGACAAAAGCTGGAACTACTCATAAAGCTCTTTTTTTCTCAATCTCTGACTCAAAACATGTGGCTGCGTTAAGTTTGGATGTTGATTTACAGGTAACAGCTAAAGCACACGAGCTCTTAGAAAAACAGCGCTGTAAAGTTACAAACTGACTTGCAATGAAGTGGAAAGATGTGCCGGCTTTTTATAAGACACCTTGTAAAAAACACCCATAATACATTTGGCTTTGCGTTTGCTCATTCTAACAGGTGTTTTTACATATTTTTGCGTCATATTTACAAAAAGCAGATTAAAGAGAAATATTTAGACAATTCTTGACTCGAAAAGATGCAACAACAGAGTTTCGCGTGTCTTTATCATCAAAAACACTAAAATTGATTTTATTCTTTCTACAACCGGTCGTCGTCACCCTAGTGAGAAGGAGTATATCACAACACATGCAACAGACGTGACCCTATCCCCCGTAGGTTTCGCTCTCGTTTACGTGAACTAGCTGGCGAGACCGATGCCGCCTAGTCACTAAAACCATGCCATACGGTAGAAGGCAAAGGAGAGCATGCCTATTGCCGACAAAACACAGCTTTTTGTCGACTTTTTTGATTTTGCTCATGTTATAAAAAAACAATGCAAAATTCTAGAAAATAGACAAATAATTCCATAGTAACATGATCAACAAGCATAAAACCCACACAAAATGTGTGGGCTTTTTTGTTTATGCAAATAAACAAATTAAATACATATTTGTTATTTAATAGGTATTTCCCAATGGCGGGCACGAACAAATGAGCATTCTGTCTCCCGCAACATTATCAATACGCGATACAGGAGGCCAATATTTATTGGCTGGATCAAGAAAACTGTTGGGAAAAGCAGCTTCTTGTCGCGAATAGGGTCGTGCCCAAGCATCATCTAAAGTATCTGCCACTGTATGAGGGGCATTCACCAATGGATTATTGTCTTTTGGCCAAACCCCGCTACCAACTTTCTTAGCTTCTTCAGCAATAGAGAGTAAAGCATCACAAAAACGATCAATCTCTGCTTTTGGTTCCGATTCCGTTGGCTCAATCATCAAAGTTCCCGGAACAGGAAACGACATCGTGGGCGCATGGAATCCATAATCAATGAGACGTTTTGCAATATCATCAACACTCACCCCATACTGCTCTTTCAACACGCGTGTATCCACAATACATTCGTGCGCAACACGTCCATGCTTGCCCCGATAAAGAATGGAATAAGCAGCTGAAAGACGTGCAGCAATATAATTGGCATTTAAAATGGCTATTTGTGTTGCATATTTTAAGCCATCAGCCCCCATCATTCGAATATACATCCATGTAATCGCAAGAATAGACGCACTTCCATAAGGAGCAGCCGAAACCGCATGTGTTGTCCCATCTTGTTCATGACCTGGTAAGAATGGTTTGAGATGCGCTGCAACTCCAATTGGTCCCATACCAGGACCACCACCACCATGAGGAATAGCAAATGTTTTATGAAGATTCATATGACAAACATCAGCGCCAATATCCGCAGGACGAGCAAGACCCACAAGGGCATTGAGATTAGCACCATCAAAATAAACTTGTCCGCCATTTTCATGAATAATAGAACAAATTTCCTTAATACTTTCCTCATAAACACCATGGGTTGAAGGATAAGTAATCATGAGAGCGGCCAATTTATCTTTATGCAATTGCGCTTTCATCTTGAGATCGTCTACATCAACATCACCATCGCTTAAACATTTTACCACAACGACTTCCATCCCTGCCATATGGGCCGAGGCTGGATTGGTACCATGCGCAGATGCAGGAATAAGACAAACTGTACGTTGATGTTCTCTCCGTGATTGGTAATATCGTCGGATAGCCAAAAGCCCAGCATATTCACCTTGAGCACCAGAATTTGGCTGAAAAGAAACTTGCGCAAATCCTGTAATTTCGCACAACCACGCATTTAACTGGTTGATCATCTCCAAATATCCCGCTGCATCCTCTTGTGAAACAAAGGGGTGTATATTGGCCATGCTAGCCCAACTTACAGGCATTAATTCAGCCGCGGCATTAAGCTTCATTGTACAAGAACCAAGAGGGATCATAGCGCGATCCAGCGCCAAATCCTTATCCGCCAAACGACGCAAAAAGCGCATCATATCTGTCTCTGAATGAACCGCATGAAAAAAAGGCTGAGAAAGAAAAGCAGTATCCCGTTTTTTTCCAAAGAGTCGTGGAGAAACCTGATCGCCTAGTTTTGCCCCAAAAAGCTGCGCTAAAGCACCAGCATCTTCTTCTGTCGATAATTCATCAAAATTGATTGCAATAGTGTCATCATCGAGAACACGAATAAGGCGCCCACCTATTTTGGCTTGATGCGCAATCTCTCGCGCTTTTCCCTTAACAGAAATACTCACACAATCAAAAAAGCTTTTCCCTTCAACATGAACTCCTGCTGCTTCTAAACCAGCAACAAAACGACATGTTAAATGATGAATTCGCTGCGCAATTTCTTGTAAGCCTTTTGGCCCATGCCAAACAGCATAAGCGGTTGCCATATTAGCCAACAAAGCCTGCGCTGTACAAATATTTGACGTCGCTTTATCGCGCCGAATATGTTGTTCACGTGTTTGCAAAGCTAAACGAAAACCAACGCGTCCTTTGGTATCCACGGATTGACCAACAATACGCCCTGGAATAAGACGCGTTAACGCATCACTCACGGCAAGGTAACCAGCATGTGGACCACCAAATCCCATCGGAACGCCATAACGCTGCATAGAGCCAACAACGATATCTGCCCCCCATTGAGAAGGTGGCTCCTGAAGGGTAAGCGCTAAAGGATCAGCTACAACGATAACTAAAGCTCCCTTTTCCTTTGCCTCTTTTATGATCTCACTGTAATCATGAAAAGAACCTTTTGTATCTGGCCAAGATAAAACAATTGCCGCTGTATCGGAATCAATTTCGCCATTTTGGCTAATCTGAATCCCTTGTGTTTCAGCACGCGTTTGCGCAACACTCAAAGTCTGAGGGTGTAAAAGACTCTGAAGAGAAATTTTTATTTTTTTCTCACGGAAAAAGCGAAAAGCAAGGGCATTGGCTTCAGCTAAAGCAGTTGCTTCATCAAGAAGGGAAGCAGCAGAAACAGGCAAACCTGTTAGTTCACTAACCAATGTCTGAAAATAAAACAAAAGTTCTAGACGACCCTGGCTAATTTCTGCTTGATAAGGCGTATAAGCAGTATACCAAGCAGGATTTTCAAACAGATTTCGTAAAATAACCGGAGGCACATAAGTTCCATGATATCCTTGCCCAATAAAACTTTTGTGCACACAATTACGCTCCATCATCTTGGAGAGTTCTTCCAAGGCTTGTCCTTCACTAGCAGCCTCTGGAAGATTCAATGAACGTCCCAAGTAGATAGAGTGTGGAACAGCTTGAGAAATGAGTGTCTCAACACAATCAAGCTCTAAAACATCAAGCATTTTTTGTGTTTCATCAGGACGCAGCCCAATATGTCGAGAAGAAAAAGAACGCTCGATCATGCCACTCATCCAATCAAAGCCTTATAAGCATCTTTATCCAACAACCCCTCCAGTTGTGTCTCATCCTGCAATGTCATTTTCCATAACCAGCCTTCTGTTTCGGCTTTCTGATTTACCAATTCAGGATTATCAGCCAATGCTTCATTTATTTCGACCACTTCACCATCAAGAGGAGCATAAACATCTGAAGCCGCCTTCACTGATTCTACAACAGCCGCCGCCTCTCCTTTGGAAAGTTTTGTTCCACTTTGTGGTAAATCAACAAAAACCAAATCCCCTAATTGCTCTTGCGCATAATGCGTAACCCCAACAGTCACCACTTGCCCTTCAACGCTAAGCCATTCATGGTCATGTGTAAAATAAGTTTTAGACATAAAAAATCATCCTTTTAAATAACGTTGTTCAACAAAGGGAAGAGAATGAACTGATAATACAATCTTTTTGCCTCGCAGTTCTGTAAAGACTTGTGTCCCTTCAACTTTAAAATCAACAGGAACGTAACCCATCGCGACAGGACCATCAAAAGAAGGACCAAAACCACCTGATGTTACAACGCCAATCTCATTACCTTGATCATCAAGAAGCACCGCACCGGCACGAATAGGTTGGCGCGTTTGCGGTTTTAATCCAACACGACAACGAGCCGGTCCTTTTTGCAGTGCTTCAAGAAAAGCCTTCGCACCATAAAATTGTGCTTTTTCTCGAACACTTTTAGGAACAGCCCATGTTAGAGCCGCATCAATAGGTGTCGTATCAGGGGTAATATCATTTCCATGCAAACACAGCCCCGCTTCCAACCGCAAGCTATCGCGTGCTGCAAGTCCAATCCACTCAACACGAGAATCACTCAGCAATTTTTCAGCCAACATATGCGCATGCCCTATAGGCAAAGCAATTTCAAAACCATCCTCTCCCGTATAACCAGAACGCGTTATAAACCAATCCTGTTGTGGTTCGAATCCTTGCATAAAGAACAATTCATTCCCTGGTAAATCAGCATCAGCAAGAACAGCTGCCGCTTCAGGACCTTGAAGCGCAAGCAATACCCTTTCAAGGGCAATCACTTGACATTCAAAATCAACCGCACGCTTTTCCAATTCTACAAAATCAGCCTGTGCATTCCCAGCATTGGCGACCAACATAAAACGACCCTCTTCCAAACGGGTAATGATAAGATCATCAAGAATACCAGCCTGCTCATTAAGCAAATAATTATACCGTGAATGCCCAATCTTTAAAGCTGCTGCATCAATGGGAAAAGCATAGGACAAAAATTCCACAGCTTGTGCCCCTTCAACCGCAATCAATTTCATATGAGAAATATCAAAAAGTCCTGCATGTGCACGCGTATGAAGATGCTCTTTTAAAACGCCAAGAGAATAAGTTAAAGGCATGTTCCAGCCCGCAAAAGCACCAAATTTTGCTCCTGCTTTTTCATGCAAATCATATAAAGGAAGTGTTTTTAAAAAAGATGTTTCTTGTGCTGTGCCCATAATAACTCCAAAGCTGCGCTAACGCCCACAGAATATGGTCGTCTCTGCCCCCTCTGTCATCAACCTGAGAGACTCGCGAAAAAATTTTTCGCTTACACCTTCGGCGCGGGTTCTCCCGACTTTCCAGATCTGCCTTCTTCCTTTTACGGTCCTTAAAGCCTGAGAGATTATGGGCTATTTCCCCTTCGGCGGCAATGCGAAAACTCGCAATCTGCACTCTCCCGCAAAAGAATGAAAGAAACAATAACGCTCTTTCCAGCATGTTCTAATCTATAACCCATCTTTATCACACTGTCATTAGTAAAGTGATGAAAATGTTCTCATTTTAAAACTTGCATAAGCTGCTTCAAAAGATTTATAATAGTATCTTTTTGAACCTTACAAAAATTGCAAGGAACACATTTTAGGAAATTTAAGACAAAAATCAAAAGCTATAAACAAAAATACCTCTTGAAAATCATGCAAAACGTCACACACTAACAAGATCGCAAAGCAATATTCTTTCTCGCGCAGTTCAACCTTAAATATAGGGTTTCATATTCTTTTTTTAGAATAAGGACTTCAAGTATTTTATAAGTATGATTTTAATGCACAAGAAGTGGGTTTTCTTCTTTCTCAATAGTGTCATAAATTGCGACTATTTACAGACTAAACTACCGAACAAAGGTGACAAAATACTCATGAAAGCTGGTAATATCTCTTACAATTGCGAAAATGATCTTCCAAAGCAAATTGCCCTTTTTCCTTTAGAAGGTGCACTCTTACTACCCGGCGGTTTTTTATCACTCAACATTTTTGAACCAGAATCACTTGAAATGATTGAAAATGTTATGGTAACTGATCGTCTATTGGGCATTATTCAACCATTTTCATCGGATACAGATCGCTTCTCTACACAACTTTATAAAACAGGCTGTATAGGGCGCATTACAAACTACAGTGAAACAGGAAATGGACAACTGTTCATTATCTTACAAGGTGTTTGCCGCTTCACTTTAGAACAAGAATTGAAAAACACAAAATCCTATCGAACAGCTCTCATCCAATCAAACATAAAAGACTTGCAAGAATTTGATGTTGAAGAAAGCATTAACCGAGAGAGCTTACTTGACGTTGTAGAAAAATATCTAACCATACATGAAATGGAATATAATTGGAGCAGCATCATAGAAGCCCCTACACCTATATTGGTTAATGCTTTTTCAGCCCTTATCCCCTTTACACCAGCAGAAAAACAAGCTCTCCTTGAAGCTCCAGATATCGAAAGCCGTGCCCAAACTCTTCTTGCATTAACAGAACTCTCGCTCATGAAACAAACAGGAACAGATTACCGCTTAAACTAATGAATGTCCAAACATGAAAAAAATGACCACAGATCCCAAAATGCTCGAATTGCTCGTCTGCCCAATGACGAAAGGTATTCTCTCTTTCAACCGAAAAACACAAGAGCTCATTTCTCTCAAAGCCAAACTTGCCTATCCTATTCGTGATGGCGTTCCCATTATGCTTGCCTCAGAAGCGCGCCCTTTGCAAAACAATGAAGAAATAACGCATAAAAAATAAAAAATCCTCATGCAACTTCCCTCTACAAGCCCACTGTTATCAAGTCTCTATCAATATGATATCTCAATATTTACGATTTCTGAAAAAAGAGTTTTACAATAAAGATATTTATATCGCTTTACACCTTGTAACAAAAGCCAAAAATATCATCAGATTCTCTCATTCCAGCCTGTTCATACTGAAGCAATCAAAACCATTCGCTTGCACCACACAAGCATCTGAATAAAAATGGCTCTTATGAACTTCTTAAAAGCAAGAATTATAATAACATTTTGAACCAACTCAGGTAAATGAAATTTATTATATTAAACATAAAGATTGTTATATTTCATGGACTTTAATTTATACTATTTACGAACAACATATTTGAGATATCTCGATTTAAGATGAATAAAAACGACAAGTTATATCATCTTATGTATACCATATCGGGACAAGAATATTTATCTGTTTGCGTAATCTTTGAAACGGAGAAGCAACCTAATTTTTGGGAAAAAACATAAAATCGTAAAGGAGAAAATCACCCCATTACCTTACCATCACCCTTTAATTTCGCTTTACAATTTTTACAAGTATCTAAAGTATCTCAAGCAATATTTTTTATGTATAATATACGCATTAATTACATGAAAACTTGAAAAAACAAACAAGAAACACTGTTGTAATTTCAATTGACGATTGAAAGTAATTGCCTTATGAAGGAGGCTTGTGTTTTTGGTTGTATACGCGACAATCAAATAGGGTCTGGAAGCCCGAAAAACTCAAACTAGAAATAAAACCGCTTTTGCGGATATCCCGGAATTTCCGGGGGCTCTTGTTATGTCCAAGTGCTTTCAGCACTAAAAGCAAGGGGCTGTTTTGAGTCAGCACTTCCAGACCCCGGAATACTAATGCGAGGGCGCTCGCAACCGGTGGGGACATCAAGTGAAAGCCAAAAATCTACATTTTTACGATATTTCTTTAGGCAAAAAAATTCGCTTTAGAAGAAACGTCATGGGGTTTTCTCAAAAACAATTAGGAAGTCATTTAGGCGTAACATTCCAACAAATCCAAAAGTATGAAAAAGGCTTAAATCGCGTAAGTGCAAGACGTTTACAGGAAATTGCTCATATATTAGATGTTCCCGTTTCCTTCTTTTATGCTGATGGCGCAAAAAAAGAAGAGAACCTCTATCATTGTGATGACAGAATAGCAAGCAAAGCAGAATATTTACTTTTAAAAAATTTCAGAATACTGACCCGCAAAAAACAAAGAGCAATTTTGCAGTTGATTTCTGATGAAAAAAATAACCCCTTATTTTCATAAGTTCATTGCAAAGATAATCAAAGTCCTTAATAATATTGACAAGAATTGTGACTGTCTCCCCACACTTCATGAGAATGAAAATGCTTAATCTAATCTGATTTGTAAATAATCCGAATTCTAACGAGTTTAACTTAGAAATAGTGCATTGATTTATAATGATAATCTAACGTTATTGATATTGAATAAGTGTTCCGAATATCGTAAAATTCTTTCATTTCAAACGTGTTCTATATTGAATCAATCAAAATCACTGTTGGCACATTACAAGCAAAGTTGGCGTGTGAGTAAAAACGTACAAAAAGGCATACCTCTTATTGAATCGTCTCACAAACCAAGAGCTGTAACGACATTGTGTGCTGAAAAAATGGATGATGGTGCTAACTTGCTCTTTTATTAAACGTAAATATGGGGGTGTTCAACGACTTTCCACTCATATGAGTTACTTAAAAAAAAGGCTCTTCAAACAAGCCTAAAAATATTCCCACACACTAAAAAAATACTTAAATATATTGAGAAAAATCAAAGATCTTATACCACCATACTCCAAATAATGATATTTTATAGCATAACAGGATTAAAGTAAAAATAAGAAATATAAATTAAAAATAGACACGAAAAACTATATTTATAACTTTCATAAGAATTTATCTATATATGGATACTTAAGTTTATCCTGTTGTGCCATAAATTCTATCATTTAAGGCATGAGGATATGAAGCACGCATACCTCCTTGAAACATTCAAATGTTTTTTAGATGCCCAATATCTTTTTAAATATTTTTAGGCCTGCTTGTTGAGCCTTTAGTTTAAGTGAAAAATGGGAAGCCGCTAGAATCTAGCTGTTTACAGACTGTAATAGGAAGCTTCGCTTTTAAAGGTATAGGGAGAAAATTAAATAATTCAACAATTAACAGATAAAGTATTAAAAGATTCCACCAACGCGATACGTAATACCATCCTTAAAAAATTCAAAAGTGAGAAGGTAAACAATTGACAGAAGATAAGAAATTCACTTAATTAAAGTGTTTTCTAAAGAGATAATAGCTTAGCGTAAAATATTCAATTTTTTCAATTCTGAAAGATTAAAAGAGACGTATTATTTGAAATAAAACAATTTATTGTGCTAACAATGATGATTGGTGTGCACAAAATTGAGTTGTTGAAAATCAAAAATATAATTTAATGATGTTCCTTGACCAACTCACTCTCTCCTGAGTATAGCACGGGGAATAAACGTGGAGAGACATGAGGAGTATATAGAAAATGAGTTATAAAGTTGCAATTGTCGGCGCAACCGGAAATGTTGGTCGTGAAATGCTTACAATTTTAGAAGAACGTGGTTTTCCTGCGCATGAAATTGTCCCTCTAGCATCACGACGCTCATTAGGACAAGAAGTTTCTTATGGAGATAAAACTTTAAAAGTAAAAGCACTGGATACTTACGATTTTTCTGACACAGATTTTTGTCTTATGTCTGCGGGAGGGAGCATTTCCAAAGAATACGCCCCTAAAATTGCTGCTGCCGGCTGTGTCGTCATCGATAATTCCTCCACGTGGCGCTATGATGCCAATGTTCCGTTGATAGTCCCTGAAGTCAATGGCGAAGCTATAAATGCCTTTTCTAAGCGTAATATTATAGCAAATCCTAATTGTTCAACAATTCAACTGGTCTTAGCTTTAAAACCTCTCCATGATGCTGCAATCATTAAACGTGTTGTTGTCTCTACATATCAGTCTGTTTCTGGAGCTGGTAAAGAAGGAATGGACGAACTTTTCGAACAATCACGTGCAGTTTTTGTTGCAGACCCAATTACATCAAAAAAATTCACTAAACGCATTGCCTTTAATGTCATTCCTCATATCGATGTTTTCATGGAAGATGGTTATACAAAAGAAGAATGGAAAATGACGGTTGAGACGAAGAAAATTCTCGATCCGAAAATTAAATTAACAGCCACTGCTGTTCGGGTCCCTGTCTTTATCGGTCATGCCGAAGCCGTCCATGTTGAATTTGAAAAACCACTAAGCGCATCTGAAGCACAAGCGCTCTTCCGCGATGCACCAGGCTGTCAGCTTATCGATAAACACGAAGATGGTGGTTATACCACACCTTATGAAGGTACCGGAGAAGATGATACCTTTATTAGCCGTGTTCGTGAAGATATCACCGTTGAAAATGGTTTAGCTTTCTGGGTTGTCGCCGATAATTTAAGAAAAGGAGCAGCATTGAATGCTGTTCAAATTGCTGAATTGCTCATTTCTCGTAATTTGATAAAGCCTAAGTCCGCAAATTAACGCCCTGTCCGAAGGACAAAGAGCCCCTAGCCGGTCCTGTCAAAAGTCCGGCTTCTCTTCAGTATAACCTTCCCCAGCTGAAGGTTCATATCACCATCCTAAAGAACTGTAATCCAAGGTATTGTCAAATTTGACTCTGAATATCCTTGAATGCCTCGCCACCTTAAGTTAAGCATTGCCGCCTTAATGACATTTTACGGTACAATAGGATCAGCAGCATAAGCATTGTTTGCTTCATGCTGCTGATCCTATTTGTCATTCCGGTTATGAAATTAACTTTACCCTTATCGAGCAGGATAGGTCACGACACGGTAACGCGTTTCATTACGTTCAAAATTTTTGTAATTGACATTATCAGGAAAGGAGGGATTATAAGCACTCACGTGCTTTACAGAAACGCCTTGTGCTTTTTGCGACGGATTTAAAATTGTTCGTTCATCCCTTTTTTTAACACCTGTAGAATCGATAATCATATCTGTTCTGTATAGTTTTTGCATATTTTTCCGTGTTTTTTGAATCGCCGGAAGAGCTTTAAAGTCGGAAACAGCCTGTTTTACTTTTTCTTTTGGCGATTTTACCATGGATTTTGATTTTGCTGGCATCTTTTTAAAAGCAATGGTAGGAACATCGTTAACATTGACGTAACGTGCAGATGCCCAACCAACTTTTCCATGATAACTAAGAGAACACCAAGTTTTATTGGATAGGCAGCCATAAATTTGCACTTTTGCTCCCATTGGAACCATTGCGATAACTTTATAAGCTGTCGCAGGACCTGTGCGTAAAGATACCTGACCTGATGCAACACGAGCAACTGTTCCTGTAATGGTTCCAGCTTCCGCGTGAAAAGCAGTCACAGCCACCCCTGACGCTCCTAAAGCCCATAAAGTCATCATTGTTGATAAAAATTTCTTTCTTAACATTATTTTTCTTCCTCTCTTAAAACATATGAAGGACAAAAATGAAGGACAAAAATTCGCCTTTGCAAAAATTTGCCGCATTTAAATCCAATGATCAGCAACCTTTATTCCCCCCCAAAACCCCACAACATTGCAACAAAATCTCTCTTTATCGCCTACACGAACACGGCCTTTTGATCTTGATTGCGCAGTATGTTCTTCATGAATTTACGGCTAAAGCATCATCTGATTGTCCGGTTCTTCAACCAATTGTCCCTTACAGAAGTTTTTAAAGGGGCATTGGTTCCCTCAACAAATGATTGCAATAAAAGAATTAATTATTTGAATTTCAGAGAATTTCTATGAACAAATGATGATCAGCCCCCAAAACAACTAAAATAGAAGGAAAAATAATACTCTTTAAAAAATAAAAGTGATTGAATATTCTCTAAAGCTTGTATAACTTTAAATCTGCCTAAAAAGATACAGAGTATATTGAAACTTCCCTCAAAAAATTTCTCGAAAAAGAAAGTTAAAAGCATATGACATTAAAAAATTTTTCTCGTAGTCGGATTATAGGATTATTCCTCTCTCTCTTTGCACTTTTTTTGTCTACTGCTTTTTCCATGGCCGCAGACAAATCAAAAATCAAACTTGGTATTATGGAAGGGCGGGATGCGATTATTTGGAAAACTGCTGCTGAACAGGCTAAACAAGCCGGTTTAGATATCGAACTCGTTTATTTTTCTGATTACGCTTTGCCTAATGACGCTGTTAACGCAGGAGAGATCGATGCGAATGCTTTTCAGCACGCCCCTTATCTTAATGAACAAATGAAACAACGTGGCTATAAACTTTCAATTGTCGGCTATACATTTATTGCTCCAATCGGTGTTTATTCGCATAAAGTCAAAGACTTAAAAGATCTTCGTGATGGTGCACATGTTGGTATTCCGAACGACCCATCTAATGGTGGAAGAGCCTTACTTCTTCTCAATTCTTTAGGTCTCATTAAGTTAAAAGATCCTCATAATATTCTTGCATCTCCACTTGATATTATCGAAAATCCTAAAAACCTGCAAATTCGTGAGCTCGATGCTGGTATGTTAGGGCGAGCTATTGACGATTTTGATCTTGCAATTATAAACACAAACTGGGCTATTGTTTCCGGATTAAACTTCGAAAAAGATGTCGTCGCATGGGAAAGTGCAAAAAATAATCCTTATGATAATATCATCGTTGTACGCACGAGCGAAAAAGATGAGCCATGGGTTAAAAAATTAGTTGCCGCTTACAACAACGATCTTATCCGTGCAAAAATCAAAGAGATTTTTGGCAATACCGCCCAAACATCTTGGTAATTGTGCCAAATATCTGAGTAACTGTGCCAAGTATCCGAGTAATTGTGAATGGAAAAACCTACTCTTATCTCCTTAAAAAACATCAGCCGTTGTTTTAACAAAACGGCTGGCGTTCCGGTAATTAATAATCTCTCTTTAAATATCCAAGCTGGTGAAATCCTTGGCATTATTGGGCGCAGTGGAGCAGGAAAATCAACACTTATTCGCTGTTTAAATGGGTTAGAGAAGATTGATGCAGGGTCCATTTTTTTTGAAGGTGTTGATATTTCCAATCTATCAGAGATAGAATGGGCGCCTTACCGTCAACGAATTGGGATGATTTTTCAACATTTCAATCTTCTCTCATCGCAGAATATTCTTGATAACATTGCATTGCCGCTTAAATTAAGTGGTGTAAGTAAAAAACAACGCCACAAACGTGCCCTTGAACTGATTGAATTGGTTGGGTTATCTGGGAAAGAATATTGCTATCCGACACAATTGTCAGGAGGGCAAAAACAACGCGTTGGCATTGCACGCGCTCTTGCTGCTAATCCTAAAATATTGTTATCAGATGAAGCCACCTCTGCTCTTGACCCTGAAACAACACAATCTATTCTAGAGCTCCTTGCTGATATTAATAAACACCTCAATCTCACGATTGTGCTCATCACCCATGAAATGGAAGTTGTACGCACCATAGCGCATCGCGTTGTTGTTCTTAATCAGGGAAACATTGTAGAAGAAGGACGTGTGAAAGACATCTTTACATCACCGCAAGACGATACAACCATAGCTATGCTCAAGCTTGTAACCCCGCAACTTCCTGAAAAATTTGCGAAAAATCTCAAACCAATTGGACGAGAAGCTGTCATTGAAATTAATATTGCCGGTGAAATTGCCCAGCAGCCTTTTCTTCATCTTCTAGAAAATGAGAGTGGTTTAAAAGCACGTATTTTGCATGGTGGCATTGATACAGTTCAAGATGAAACCATCGGGAGACTCTTCTTGGCTCTTCCTGGAGAAGATAAAGAAGCTTTAGAAAAAGCTGTTCAATGGTTAACGAAAAAAGGACGATATTGTGAGGTCTTAGGCTATGTTTAATGTTCTGTCTCATGAACTTCCCCAAGCTGTTATTGATACAATATTGATGACACTTAGTGCTTCTGTTATGGCATTTATTATAGGGCTTCCCCTTGGTCTTCTTCTTCACACAACAGCACGCGGAGGGATTTTTTCCTCATCTCTCATCAATCGCCCTTTAAGCATAATCATTGACAGTATTCGTGCCATTCCCTTTATCATTCTTGCATTTTATCTTCTTCCCGTTACGCGTATCGTTGTAGGAAGAGGGATAGGAATGCCTGCTGTAATTTTTATACTGACCATTTCAGCTATCCCTTTTTATGCACGCATGGCGGAACTCTCTTTTAAAACCGTTGAAAACGGTCTCATTGAAGCGATCCGCTCGATGGGTGCAAGTCGTCTTCAAATTATCAGACATGTTCTTATTCCTGAAGCTCTCCCTAGCCTGATTACAGGTTTTACAGTTATGGTCATTTCTCTTATAGGAGCCACCTCACTTGCTGGATATCTTGGTGGAGGCGGTTTAGGGGATATGGCAATCCGCTATGGCTACCAACGCTACAATACCTTCATCATGACCATCGTCATCATCCTTTTGATCGTGCTCAATATTACAACCCAATGGACTTCTGATAAAATCGTACAAAAACTTGATAAAACAAAACATTAAAAGATTTAGAATTTCACATGCCAATACCATCATCCTCTTTGCCACTTTCCAAGTGCACCAACCCTTGCCTATCGAAAACGCTCATAAGAGATTAGAAACTTTTTTCTTAAACAGTTTTTATCTCTCCCCATCCGTTTGTAACATGAAAGAAAATAGTTTTAATGGCTTTAATATAAAAGGGGATAAAATAAGAGATCTCACAGTATGTGAGACTCTCTTTAAATTAAGACATTGGTCACGACCTTTCCCAACCTTAGATAACACATTGAATTTATAATGATAATATGGCGTTATTCATATTGAATGAGAACTCTGAATACCGTAAGATCCTCTCATTCCCAATTTGTTCCATATAGAATCAACCAAAACCTCTCGCTTGCACGTTAAAAGCGGGAAGAGACGTGTGAGTAAAACTATACAAGAAAGAAAGGCATGCCTCTTATGAATTATCTCAAGCGCCAAGACCTGTCTTAACATTGGCGGCTAGCATATAATATGATGGTGTCGGCTTTCTTCTTCACAAGCATAAAGATAGGGGTGCTCAATGGCTTTATCGTTATACTATTCACAGGCGCCATTGCGAAATGGGTGTGACGAGCGTTGAGAGATGTTGCTTTAAAATAAGCCCGTGAATTGGCAACGCAAGTATATTCCATTTGAAGCGTTCTGTTTTACGTGATGGGTATGATCCCATTAAAGAACGCTATAAACAAAAGCGTGAAGCAATGCACTATCTTCATTAGGAAACTCCTCTTCAAAACGATCTAGGAAAGATAGCAACCTGCTATGGCTATCAACGCTATGATAGCTCCACCATATCTATCATCCTATAGATTATTCTCAATATCATCATTGAAGAAACTTCTAATAGAATTGTATAAAAATTTTATAAAATAAAGCACTCAAATAATCTAGATATTGGAAGGTTTTTCTTCCACAACAGCAACAATAAGCCATTGAGCTGTAAGAGCTGGTTTTTTTAACTTTTCAATTTCCACCGTAACCCCATAATGGAAAACCACTCGACCAGAAGGGCGAATTTCTGCGTCGTCTAACACAAAATGCGCACGTATCCGTACCCCTGTTTTCACAGGACTCATGAAGCGTACTTTATCGAAACCATAATTAATCCCCATTGTGCTCCCTTCCAACTCTGGAAGAGCTTCATAAGCGAGCGTAGACAAAAGCGATAATGTTAAAAAACCATGAGCAATCGTGCCGCCAAAAGGTGTCTTTTTAGCCTTTTCCTCATCAACGTGTATCCATTGATGATCATCTGTAGCACATGCAAACTGATTAATCATATCCTGTGTAACAAGACGCCACTCCGATAATCCCACTTCTTTCCCAATAAAACTGGTGACATCTTGTACTGTTATTTTTTGCTGCATAACGCTATTCCTATTTTATTTGATAAAAGAAACCACCCCTCTTGCTTTTATAAAATCCATTGATTAGAGCATCAAGAATAAAAGATTAATTGTCTTAAAAACAAATGCACCTTATGAATGAGAAAAGTTCTTTAGCAGAATAGTTTTCAAATAGGAAAAAAGAATGGCAAGCAATGTGAACCTAACAGGTTTAGCGCATGATTTGAAACAACGTGCAGAAAACCATCCCCCCATCCGTATTGGACTGATTGGTTGTGGTGAAATGGGCACAGATTTATTATCAAGTATTGCGCATATGGATGGTATAACAGTCGCTGCTGTAGCCACGAGGACACCGTCACGTATTTTTGATGCCGCTACACTAGCCTATGGCGAAGATGGACATGTCTGTGAAGTTGAAAATACTTATGCTCTCACCCAAAGCATTGAAAAGGGTTTGATTGCAGCAACAGATGATATTAACCTTGTTTTGCGCCATGAACAAATTGATATTATCGTTGATGCAACAGGCTATCCCGAAGCAGGAGCAGAGATTGGTATCAAAGCGCTTGAGAATAACAAACATCTTGTCATGATGAATGTTGAAGCAGATGTTACAATTGGCGCTTATCTCAAACATGAAGCAGAAAAACGAGGGCTCATTTATACACTTGGTGCCGGCGATGAACCTACTTCTTGTATGGAACTCATAGAATTTGTTTCAGCCCTTGGACATAAGATTGTTGCAGCGGGTAAAGGAAAAAATAATCCTCTGCGCTTTGATGCTACACCTGATGCTTACGAAGAAGAAGCATTCCGGCGTAATATGAATGTGCGTATGTTGGTTGAATTTATTGATGGTTCCAAAACGATGGTTGAAATGGCAGCCATTGCCAATGCCACCGGACTTCTCCCCGATTGCCCAGGAATGCATGGACCACGAGCAGCGCTACAAGATTTAAACAAAGTGCTTATTCCAAAACAAGATGGGGGCATTTTACAGCAATATGGTGTTGTAGATTATTCAATAGGTCAAGGTGTTTCACCAGGTGTCTTTGTCATTGCCGAAATAGCACACCCACGTTTACGCGAACGTATGGAAGATTTAAAAATTGGCCAGGGACCTTACTTCACCTTTCATCGCCCCTATCATTTAACAGCAATGGAAGTTCCCCTCACCTGCGCACGTATTATGCTTTATGGCAAAAAAGATATGGTCCCTCTTAGCCATCCCGTAGTAGAAGTCTGTGCTGTTGCTAAAAAAGATTTACATCCAGGTGATCCGCTAGACTTTATCGGTCTTTATACTTATCGTGCTTGGATAATGAACATCGCAGAAGCACGCGCTCACCACGCCATTCCTTGTGGTCTTCTAGAAAAAGCAACAGTAACAGCTGCAATTAAAAAAAACGAACTCATTACAATACATAATACTGCTATTCGTGAAGATCAATGGATTGCGCGTCTTCGTGCTAAACAAGACCTTTTACTTCATAGCCCTTCTTCCGCTAAGCTATAAATACTCCTGAATTACCTTACTTAACAGTATCCTTCCCTTAGGCAACAGAATAACCCAGAATACACTTCTATCGCAAATACAGGTTTATGTTTTAATAAAAGCATTTTCCAACGATGCACATTACCACTTCCCTCTCACAATATGTCCCGTAAATGCGACAGTATAAACCACTCCATGAGATGGCATAAGATTCATTGTGTATTACTATCTTTACTCTATAAAGATACAAACCAGCACCATCATTTATTTGCCAATACTACAACAGTCCTTGAACCTTAGAGATAATTCATAAGAAGAATTTTTACTCTTTTTTTTTAATAATTTTGTCCATACACGAACACAACTTGTTATACATAAAAAATACTTTTGATGTATTTAACATAAACAAATTTGAATGATAAATAATAATTTCTCATTTTTCTTATTGCATAAGAGCCATGAATACAGAGATATTTTTATTTTATCCTCTTATAAAAAATAAAAAAATTTAAAAAGGATAAAATATGCCTTTGATGAATAATCTTCATATGAGAGAAGATAGACAATATTAAAAAGCTGATAAAGATAATGAGTATACTAGCCTTATTACTAGGGAATAAACATAAACTGTAAAAAATCAGGTTACATTATTTTGTAAAAAACCATAAATGCAGGACCTTGAACTTTAATAATGTTAATAAAAGCCATATTTAGTATTAAGAATAGTGATTTTTATCCAATACAGTATAAATAAGTCAAAATATTTATTTTTTCAAAATCATGAAGCGAACAAAAAAATCATCGACTTTGTCGATGATCTTTCTGCTAAAGTGTACTGAATATTGCAAAAAGAGATACAACAGTACCTAATACATCCCCAATACTTAAAGAAGCAAGAAGTGATAAAATACCTATTCCCCCCAAAAGGCTGAACCTGAAAAGGCAGCAGCTTTTTCAGCTTTTCCTAAAGCAATAACATCTTGTTTCTCAACGCCTTGAATAACAACTCTATCCACAGCTTTAATAGCTACATTTTTTTCTAGTGTAGGAATAGTAATTGCTATTCTCTCTTGAACTTTATTTTTTACAAAACTTGCATTTCCCTCTATAGTTTGTACAAAAAAAAGAATAAATAGTGTAAAAGTAAATGAACATACACGATTTTTAAATATTTTAAACATAGCTTTCTTTACTCCTCTTTTTCTTCACTGAAAAAAATGAAAGAATATTCACATATATAAAAACCAAAAATTATATTTAATCATTTATATAATTGCACATAATAAAATATTATATGTAATTTTGTTATTATAATATAACACATTATGTATTACATGTAAAGATAAAAAACAATAAATGATAAAAAATAATTTATTACTTTTACACCATAATAAATCAAGATACTAACAGTAATATTATTTTGTCATTTTTATTGCTATAATTAAAAATAATAATAATTTGTTAAATTTCTTATTATAAGAAATATTACGAAACAAATTAATTTAAAAAATTATATAATAGAGCTTTTATAAATAATTTAAAATGTAATTAATTTTAAAGAACTATAAAATTTAAAACTGCCAATATAATGATATATGATTGTCTATCATTTCAATAAAAATAAAAATGAAATAGTACTTAATGGATTTTTATTATATCACTTATCAGTAATATTGAAAAATAAAATTGGTAGCGAATAAAAACTTGATCTAAAACAAATCTATCCTAATAAAACAACCTTAAAATAGTGTACTCATTTTCTATAAAATAGGTATAAAAATGTAAAAAAGCAATTAAGATCTCTATTTTAAAATGGAAAAGACATTAATAAAATGATTCTCAAATTTTACTGATATATAAAGAAAAAAATATCGCATAGCATCTTCAAAGAGGTAATTCAGCCCCCTTTATCTCATACAGCATAAAGAACACAAAATATTGACTTTCAAACCTAACAAAACAAACGCATAAAATAAGTAAATCTATCAGATTTACAAAAACATTATAAGCAATACTAGAGCTCCAACAAACTACCTAAAATTAAATAAAAAGAGAGTCATGAAAAATGAAATGATCCCCAAAATACTGAAAAACAACTTTCTTTCTTAATTTTCATAAAAGTTATTCCATATTTTTCGTCAATATTGTAGAGCGCAGCCTTATTTATATTTTGAGTAATTATATTTACTCTGTATTAGTAAAAAATAATTCTCTTTGAAAAAAAATTTTGGCAATATTCACATAACTGTCTGCAATTTGTGCAAAATAAATAATAATAAATAATTAATCAAATGCTTGAAATAAAAGGAATAGGATAAAATTACTAAAAAATCATATTTTCAATAAATAATAAAAAATATTTTTCATTATTTGATGTATAATAATTTAATATGTATGAATATTTACTTATTAAAAATGAGAATATATATCAGAAATAATTACAAAAGATAACTATCTTGAGAAATATTGCCTCATATTACAGAAAAATTGCGTTGGCTTTGCTCAATAAAAGCTTCTCTATTTTTAACAAAGCTCTCATTTTTATGCATCCATATGTGATGTAAAAAGACGCCTATTTGCGTTTCTCTTATAGATAGATTAAATAGTGACAGCACCTTCGATCACTTTGTCTATGTTAACTTCTCTTTTAGGCAATAATTTATGGTATCTAACAGGCCTTTTCTCGCTCTTTTACCTTTGGGCGCACACGAATATCACGGAGAGCACCTTCCTTTCGAAACCGACTGGATTATAGCTGAAGCTTTTGCAAAAGCTCTCACTTTACAAACAAAAGAGCAGTTTCATATCGCACTTTTACCGGTTGAAAAGATTGGCTATTCTATAGAACATATGGATGTTACAGGTACACAAACCCTTACCTTTTCTGATGCGATTAAGCGATGGATAAAGATTGGTGAAAACTGTTATCACAAAGGGATCAACCGTCTTCTTCTTCTCAATGCTCACGGAGGAAATTCACCTTTAATGAGCATTGTTATCACCGAATTACGAAAGCGCCTTTCCATGCTCGCTGTAGCAACAAGCTGGAGCCGTTTTGGTTTACCACAAGGTCTCATGGAGCCATCTCAACAACATCTTGATATCCATGGAGGCTTTATCGAAACCTCTCTCATGCTCTATTTAGCACCAGAAAAAGTCCATATGGAAAAGGCAGAAAATTTTCATAATAAACAAGCGGATATGATTGCCAATTATCGGTATTTACGTGCTTATGGTCCTCATGCCTTTGGTTGGACAATGAAAGATCTAAATACGCAAGGTGCGGCAGGAAATGCAAGCAAAGCAACACCACAAGCCGGTGAAGCAATCTTTTCTCATGTTCTGTCTCAGCTTCGTGATTTACTTGATGATATCAATCGATTTAACATAAACACATGGCAATAAAGAACAATAAAAGGTCTCTCCATGGAAACGATACACCCCAAAAAACTTCCCGTTACGGTTCTCACAGGCTATCTTGGTGCTGGGAAAACCACCCTTCTCAACCGCATTCTCAATGAAAATCATGGCAAACGTTATGCCGTCATTGTCAATGAATTTGGTGAAATTGGTATTGATAATGACCTGATCATTGAATCAGACGAAGAAATTTATGAAATGAATAATGGCTGTGTTTGCTGCACCGTGCGTGGTGATCTCATTCGCATTCTGGAAAGTCTGATGCAACGTTCTCATCGATTTGATGCGATCATTATAGAAACGACAGGGCTTGCTGATCCCGTTCCCGTAGCACAGACCTTTTTCATGGATGATACTATCCATGAAAAAACAGCTCTCGACAGTGTCATAGCAGTCGTTGATGCAAAGCATTTTCCCTCTCAATTAAAAACAAGTCGTGAAGCTGAAGACCAAATTGCTTTCGCGGATATTATTCTTTTAAATAAGATTGATCTTGTCACCCCACAAGAACGCAGCCATGCTGAATCCCTTATTCTGGCCATTAATCCTCGCGCTATACTCTATACAACACAGCGCACCAATATCCCTCTTGAGACACTCCTTAATCGTGGTTTTTTTGATCTCCAACGGACTCTCGATCATGAACCTCATTTTCTCGATCACGAACATACACACCAACATGCCAACCATGTGTGCGGTCCCGATTGTCATCATGACCATCATCACGCATCCACCATTCATGATATTACCATCACTTCTGTAAGTTTAAAAACAGATGCTCTGCAACCAGAAAAGTTTTTCCCTTGGATCCAGCAGGTTACACAGCAACAAGGGCCTGATATCTTGCGTCTTAAAGGCATTATCGCCTTTCAAGGAGACGATGATCGTTACGTCATTCAAGGGATACATATGCTTCTTGAAGGACAACATCAACGCCCATGGCGTGAAGATGAAAAACGAGAAAGCCGCCTTGTCTTTATAGGACGCTCTCTTGATGCTGAAAAATTAAAAACTGGTTTTGAAAATTGCGCATAAGTGAGTGATAATGCCAAACATTACCCATTATGATCTCAAAAGTTACTGCCTTTCCTGCGGTTTTATAGGCAATAAACCAGCCTTTGTTTCCGTAGAAGGTTTCATTGTTTTTTTTAATCCAACCCCACAAATCGTTGAAGTTCACCAAGGAATAATTTCAAGCCATTTTTCCCATGACAATACCGCGATCATCACCGGTGGAGAAGATGGAAAAGTCTGTCAAACAACCGCAGCAGATCACACGGAATTGTTAAGCCAAAAAGAACGCAAATGGATAAACAACGTTGCTTTTGGTCCACAAAAAGCTTTTGCTTTTTCCTCTTCACGCCTCGCATTTGCGCATATTGGAAAAGAACGACAAGAGCTCACACATGAACGCAGTGTAGAAGGCCTTGCTTTTGCCCCAAAAGGTTTGCGACTTGCCGTTGCCCATTACAATGGAGTCACTCTTCATTGGTTATCAACGCAAATATCTCCCACCACATTGGTATGGAAAGGAGCTCATTGTAGTGTCACCTTTTCACCAGACAACCGCTATGTCATTTCCACCATGCAAGAAAACGCCTTGCATGGCTGGCGTCTCACTGATAATCAGCACCTCCGCATGAGTGGCTATCCAAGCAAAGTCAAAAGCTGGTCTTGGAGCGCAAAAGGAAAATGGCTAGCAACATCAGGTGCCTCTGCCGCAATTGTTTGGCCCTTTCATACAAAAGATGGCCCCATAGGAAAAACACCACTAGAACTAGGCACACGAGCAAATGCACTTGTTAGCACCGTTTCATGCCACCCAAACAAAGAAATTGTAGCAATAGGCTTCAATGATGGAATGATTTTAGCGGCACATTTTCATGATGGAAAAGAAGTCCTTCTAAAAGGTTGTGGGAAAAGCGCTATCTCAGCACTTAACTGGGATCAAGCAGGGCAAAACCTCTCCTTCGGTAGCGAAAATGGTGAATGTGGTATAATCAATATCACTGATTAAATTACACCGACAAGCGCAATTATCGCCTATAAAAAATGCCCACACAATCCTCCAGAAATCTTATCCCCGTGCATCTCCAGAGCTCTCAGAAATCCTATCTCCCTAATCTCCCCCCCAAAATCTCCTAAAATCTTCGTAATCATTAAATCTTCCCTCTTCCTTTCCTCCCCCCCTTTAGACAAGAAAATACCTTAAACATGTTTTTTGACCTTTTAACATTGCTACCCCCATACAAGAATAAAAACATCACCCTCAAGACCGCCCCCCCATCTCCCTATAAACATCTATATAGGCTACATACTTCCACAAAAGCATTTTTCTTAAAAATTTGGCAAAAAATAGCTGATATCATCATTAAAACAACAATTTATTCCTACGATCAGAAGAAGGGAATGCAACACTATTTTCCTAAATAAAAAATTTTTTGATTTCCCCTTCTAAAGGGCAAAGTTTCCTACGAGCAGCCTTCTACACTTCAGTTTCTTGCCTAGAAAATTCCATCTAATAATCATTTCATGGAGCTTCTATTACCGCCCTCTGTTACGGTATCTCCTTCATCTCCGGATTCTGTTCCTTCTCCTTCTGCCCTTGTTAAACCAAAGCCTTCTGGGTCTTTTGCCCCTGTTAATCCTTCGTCTAATCTCTCTATACCGCTTGATGTTCCGCCTGAGCTAGGGATTAGAGCGGTTGTTCCACAGGTTCCAACTTATCTTCTTTTGCCAAATGCCTTATTTCATGCTGGTTTAGTGGATATGACCACGCAAAATAAGACGTTAGAGACAATGCGGAATGCTTTTCATTCCTTTGGGAAAGATGATAAAAAGACAGCCTTTTTTCTGCGTGCTTATGGGGGGAGCCATCACTATGCTTCCAATTTATCTGCTTTTGAATATGGTTATGGTGCTGAGCTCGATTATAATGCATTTCAAGCAGGTGTTTTGTTAAACGAGATTGAGAGTTTATATGGTCGTACATTCTTTGGAGTTTTGGGAAACTATGGAAATCTTTCTCTACACCCTCAGGATGTTGAACAAAGCAAAAAAAGCGCATTTAATAAATGGTCTGTTGCTGCCTATGGAAATTTGCAGCATGATACCGGTTTTTATATGGATGGGGTGGTATCGTATGGTCTTTTTAAGGGAGATGTTTTGACCCTTGCACGGGGCAAGGTTGTGGCGTTAAAGGGTAAACAATTTAGCGGTTCTTTAACGAGTGGTAGAACGTTTGCAACAGGGTATAAAGGTGTTGTTTTTGATCCGCAGATTCAGGTTGTTTATCAGCATCTTCAGTTTAATCAGGCGCGTGATATTGATTTAGGAAAATTTCATGCAATAATTCAGAATGCTCACTCATCATTCTACATATTGAATAAAAACTGAATATTATAAATTTCTTTCATTTCAAACCTGTTTATATTTAATCAATTAACCCCTTGTCCATCACAAACGAAGCTGGCATGCAAAGAAGGACTTTTGAAAAAAGGTGAATTGCTTCTTATGAACATTCTCGAGTGCTAAAATCTGCGCAAATATTGAATGCTGAAAAAAGAATGATGATATCCGCGCATGACCGCAATAAAAATAATATCCTGTATCTTATCGAAATTTCTCTGCCACCTATTCATTTACAAAACAACAACCGTAACAACACGATAAAGCATACTTTACTTTTATTATAATTTGACCTCAAACTCCCTCTGTTTGTTCTAAAAATAAATATTTATCCAAAATTCTTAAGTAAAAATCCTAAAAAAGGAAACAAATAATATGCGTATTAAATGATATAAACGTGAATAAAGTTCTAAAACAAAATTCAAAACAATGCATAAAACTCATAAAGACTAAACTTATGATCTATAAAAATTAATAAAGAAATGGACAAAAACAATCATCAATATCGCATTTTTTGAAAGATTATGCCACAAGCATTCAGCATTTAAACTTCTCATATTCACAATGAAATCTGTCCTCATATCTTGACATCAAAAATTTTAGAAAAATTTCTCATCGCATAAAAGAAAGCATCTATTGTAATCTTTTATATCAAAAAAAATAACCATATTGATGAGGCAAAATAAATTTCAATACATTAAAAGGCAGAAAATCTTCTGCCTTTTAACTAAAAATACATATTGCACCTCTTCAAAAAAGATGGCGCAACCCAGCAGAGAAACTGGCTCCAGAAAAACCAATTTTCTTAAATCTATGCTGATAAGTGACATCTCCATGAAGAGAAAGTTTTGATGAGAGACGGGCATTAAACCCAACCCCTGCTTCCAAAGAAGAACCAAAGGAACCTAACTGAAAATCGTTTTTAAAAGAAACGAATTGCTTATCTTCAAAACTATGCAAATAAGAAAGCTTACTATAAAAAGAAACTTCACGTCCCTCTTCCACAACACCTAACGTCTTGCTTAAACGCCCACCAACACGCCCCACCCATTGATGAAATTTTCCTAAATCAACATCAAGATTATCAATATCACGCGCCTGATTAAACTGAAGATGCTGATAAACAACCTGAATCTGCGGATCAAAAACAACACCTTTATACCCTGTTGCAAACGTTCTACCACTCGTTAAAGAACCGCTAAACTGTCTACCCTTTAATGCCACAACCTTACCCCGTGCAAGGGTCAAAACATCTCCCTTAAAAAGACCATACGATACCACCCCATCCATATAAAAACCGGTATCATGCTGCAAATTTCCATAGGCAGCAACAGACCATTTATTAAATGCGCTTTTTTTGCTTTGTTCAACATCCTGAGGGTGTAGAGAAAGATTTCCATAGTTTCCCAAAACTCCAAAGAATGTACGACCATATAAACTCTCAATCTCGTTTAACAAAACACCTGCTTGAAATGCATTATAATCGAGCTCAGCACCATAACCATATTCAAAAGCAGATAAATTGGAAGCATAGTGATGGCTCCCCCCATAAGCACGCAGAAAAAAGGCTGTCTTTTTATCATCTTTCCCAAAGGAATGAAAAGCATTCCGCATTGTCTCTAACGTCTTATTTTGCGTGGTCATATCCACTAAACCAGCATGAAATAAGGCATTTGGCAAAAGAAGATAAGTTGGAACCTGTGGAACAACCGCTCTAATCCCTAGCTCAGGCGGAACATCAAGCGGTATAGAGAGATTAGACGAAGGATCTAAAGGATCAGAGGACTGAGAAGGCTTTGGTTCAACAGGGGCAGAAGGAGGAGAAACAGTATCCAGAGATGAAGTGTCCTCCGGAGCAGAGGGCTCAGATGGCAGAACATCATTAGTAGAATCTTCAACTGGAACAAACGGTGCAGGCATAGGTTGCACAGCAGAAGGAGCCTCCGGAACTGTTGGTACAGAGGGAGGCTCAGACGGAACTGGTGCAGAAGGGGGCAGCGTCGAATCCGTAGGGATAAATGTTTCAGACGGTTCAGATCCTTCAGGCAAAGAAGGTGTAGATGGTATAAGTGGAGGCTCAACAGAAGGGGGTTGTTCAGGTGAAATAGTCTCTGTTGGTCGTTTAGAAGGAACCGTCTCTTCTTCAGATTGAGGAGGTAAAACTGTAGACGTTGGCTTAGAAGCAGTTTCAGAAGAATCTAATTCAGGACCAATGTAAACACTTTCGAGACGAAAATCCCAAAAATCCCCTTCTCCAACAACCAATCTATTCTTTGGATCTGCATTTCCAGAAGAAGAACTTGGACCATAGACACGAAGTTTATATTGATAAGGAAATCCATTCACCGTAGTATAACTATTGGCTAACTTAAAAGAACTTTCCTCTGCTGTCCCAGCAACTTGAACAAGTGAAATACTTTGACTTCCTTTATTGCCAGCTTCTCCTTCTAAGGTTTTGGAAAATTTCTCCATCATGAGCAGTGTACTTCCCAAAACATTCCCGTAGATCAAAATACGATCAGTTTTTTGAGGATTAAACGAGCCGTCATTATTCACAAACGCACTCATCTTAATCTGCACATTTCCCTTTGCATTATAGGCTTCTTTATCATATTGTATCCCCTCTATTGGATTTATGTCATTTAGATTACTTCCTTTCTCAATATATACTTTTCCAATATATAGCGTTTGATAATCTTGAGATATAAATTTATCAAAAAAAATTGTGCTATCAGAAATGCTTATAGACGAAAGTAATGAATCTACAGGAAGAGATTCCTGTAAATCTGTATGTTTCCTTTTGGTGAGATACCATGCAGAGCCATTTGTTAATTCTAAGTGAACAGTTGATGCATCCTCAACACGAATACCCCCTGTAAGGATAGAATCCTTTGCTTTCACCAATAGAGAAGAATTATTTTGAGCCTTTAACAATAAATCACCAGAGATCTTTGTCCTTTCTGTTAATTCAATGGTAGCTTCAGCTCCATAAATATCATCTCCCGTACTATAAATGGCAATACCATCAGGAACTGAAAAAGTTGTCTGTGACAAATGCAAAGATGCTTCACCCCAAACAATTTTTTCTACTTTTGAAAGTTTTTCACTCCCTACCTTAAACATATCACCCCATACATCTGGATCTAATCCATAAAAATACAGACCGTATACTCCCTCACCCTGAACAGAAATATTGTTTTTTTCTATCTTAATACTTGTCTTTTTAAACGCATTTGATGAAGCGTATTCTTGAATCAATTTACCTTCAGCATCTGCATAACCTGCAAAATTCGTAATCAAGAAGCCATGCATATCAGTCAGCTGAATAGAATCACCACGCAAATGAACATTACCACCCTGTGATATGTCAAAAGCTCTTGGAAATTCATCAATAGTTTCATTATCAACTACAATCGTGTGTTTCTTACCTTTGCCCTGAATATTGGTTGTATCAATAAGATATTTTCCCCCAAATTGTGTTGAAAACGCACCAATCTCATTAAAAGTAATAGTACTGCCTGATATCCTAACGAATGCATCAGAACTACTAACAAATCCAATCCCTTTTGCATTCAAATTATCTGATGCAATATCAATATTTACGCTCACTAAAGCAATATCGGTTTTTTTTCCTTCTGCACATACAGCTTGCAAACTACCTTCAATCTTCCCTCTATTCATCACAACTTGCCCGTTCTGAACACGAAAACCGGACATATCCTTAATATTTGAATTGGTTAGAACAAGCTTGCCATCATCTTTTACAGATGCACTATATAAAAATGACTGCTTTGGCCTATGCGAGATAATATTTGTCTCTAATAAATTTAAAACAGTTCCCTCTTTTTCTATAGAGAAGACAGCAATAAAATCATCTAGAGAAGAGACAGAAGGAGTATAATTTTTATTACTTATCGTATGTTTTTTACTATCGCTATATGTAAAAAAACTCCCTGATACATTACAGGAAGTTCCTAAATTATTAGGATTCGCATTAACACTCACGATTGGCAAAAAAGAAACAATAGCCGTTGTAATAAATAAAAATCTATACCCGCTTAATACATTAACCATAACTTTATTCCCAATTTGCCTTTCTCCCCTGTTAGTTAAAAATAAAAAACATTCCCCATAACATTAAGTTAAACACACTAAAAATAGCAAGTATAAAACTTAAATAATCACTTTATACTTCATAAAACACTCTATAACTTATGTAAAATTACTCTATATTTCATAGGCACCTAAAAACGATAGTATAAACCGCCTGAAAAAATAATCCCTGAAAAACCACCTTTTCTAAGGCAATGCTGATAAGTTACATCTCCATGCAAAGCAAAGTTTGAAGACAACTGAGCCTTCAATCCCATTCCAGTTTCTAGAGAAGAGCCAAAAGCCCTTATTGGAATTCATCTCCAAACCGCACACGTTGTTTTCCTCTAAAACTAATGGCAAGCTGAAGCTTGCAATTGAAAGAAACAACAAGAGCCTCTTCAGAAGCAGCAAGCATCTTTCTTAAAGACCACCAACACGCATCACCCATAAATCAAGTTTTCCCATCTCAATATCAAAACCATCAATATCAGACGCCTTATCAAACCGCACATTTTGATAAATAACCTAAACCTGCGGATCAAAAATAACCCCTTTATGCCCTGTCGTAAATGACTTGCCCGCAATCAATGAAGCACTCAAAGGTGTTTCCTTCAATGTTGCTGTCTTGCCTCTTGCTTGCGTGAGAACATCCCCTTTAAATAAACCATAGGAAAAAAGGACATCTATATAAAAGCCTGTATCATGCTGCATGCTGCCATATACTGTAATAGACCATTTATCAAATGTACTTTTTTGCTTTCTTTAACATCTTGAGGTTGTAGAGAGTTTTTTTCCATTATTCTCCATTATTCCAAAGCTCAAAGTGTGATGTGTATCCTCAATCGCATTGAGCAAGACACTTGCCTCTATACCATGAACATCAGAAACCTGAATCTTACCTTCATCAAAGGAAAGAACCACCCTGCTTCACACCAAACACAGATTGAGATAACGTAGCATTTCTACCACTTTTCTTTTCGCCATTTCCTGTAATAGAACTCTTTTTAAAAGAAGTTTTATTATCTTTTGACACAACCACTGCTGATGTAATCTTCTCAGATCTCTTTAATTCTAAAATTCCATCAGTTCCTGAAAGCCTTTTTCCCCTTTACTTTTTTGCGGCTTAATAACTATATTATGAATTCGTATTGTAAAAATAACACCTGTAGTCCTCCTATCCAATCCACTCATATATAACTTATTACGACTTCCAAAAGTACGAGAAGCATCAACTGTATCACACGAATACGACTTAAAAAGAGAATTACACGAGGGGTTATAATCTTCTGCACTCACATCTATATTGTGCACGAAGAAAGAAATAGAGGTCGTAAGAGAACACACACATAGCGTTTTAGTACTTTAATCATAATTTAGTCTAAACTTCCTTTATTTTATTCATAAAAAACTGAAAAGACACACCTAGTTCATCTACTTATTATGTACCGTTACATATAATTTGTTTTGTATTATATGTAAAGTCAAAAATCAGAAAAACGACACAACAAAACCATGTTTTGTGCTTATGTCTTTCACAAAGGATGTATTAAAGAAAAATACAATTAAAAATGATAACTTAATCCACCAGAAAAATGCGTTCCGGAAAAGCCGTCACTCGTAAATTTATGCTGATAAATCAGATCGCTATGAAAAATAATCTTGGGAGATAATTGCGAAAAAACACCAAATCCAGCTTCTAAAGAAGTCCCAAAGGAACCAAGCTGGAAGGCATCTTTAAAATATACAAATTGTTTATCATCAAAACTACGAATGAAATGAAGCTTACCATAGAATGAGAGAACATGTGCATCTTTATCTTTAGTAAATGTAAGTGTCTTCGTTAAATACCCACCAATACGCATCCCCCAATGATCTGGGCTTCGCATATCAATATTAAAATTATCAATATCACGAGTCTTATGAAACTGGAGATTTTGATAAACAAACTGAACCTGTGGTTCAAAAATAAAATATCGGCTGCCTATCATAAACGTTTTACCAGCAGTTAAGGAAACACTTAGGGGCTTCCCTCTCAATGCAGCCGTTTTACCTCGCTCAAGTGTGAGAACATTTCCATTAAACAAACCATAAGAGAAGAGACCATCCATATAGAGACCCGTATCATGCTGCATGCTTCCATATGCTGTGATTGTCCATTTATCAAATATACTTTCTTGACTTTGTTTAACCTTTCGAGGCTGCAACGAAAGTTTGCCATAATTTCCCATAATCCCAAAAGATGTCGTACTGTATGCACTTTCGATTTTCTTGAGTAAAATACCTGCCTCTAGTGCATTATAATCAAGCTCACCGCCATAATCACCATATTTAAATGCAGACAAATTTGAAGTATAATGATGATGTCCACCGTAACCGCGCAAAAACAAAGCGGGATTTTCATCATTTTTCAACAACCGACCAGAAACAGTTCGCAGCGCTTGCAACTGCTTGCTTTGATTACTGATATCCATCAATCCAGCATAAAATAAGGTATTTGGCACAAGAATATAAGTCAAAACCTGTGGAACAACGACTCTCACATTTGGCTCAAAATGAGAAGAAAGCTCAAAAACAGATGCCGAAACAGAAGAACCAGACGCAGGTGGAGTAACAACAAAAGGAGTGGGTGAAACAGATGACAGAACAGGTGAACCAGATGCAACTGGGGAAACAACAGAAGGAGTGGGTGAAACAGATGCAACTGGGGAAACAACAGAAGGAGTGGGTGAAACAGATGGCGGAACAAGTGAACCAGATTCAGGTGGAGCAACTGGATTAGATTCAGCAATAGCGGGAACAACAGGCGCAAGAGAGGAAAGAGGATTGGGGATCTCAAGCACAAAAACATCAGATACATTAGGTGTGGTCGTAAGATGGGAAACCCTATCAGGAGAATCTACAGGAGAAGAAAGACTTGGCTCCTGAGATTTTTGCTGAGAGTTAGAATCAATAGAACCATCCTCACCTCCAGTAATATTAGGATGAATTTTAGGAAAAGAAGGAATATCATCAGAAGAAGGGGGGACAACCAAATCAAGAACAGGAAAAACTTTAGTGGAATCGAGAGAAGTAGAATCAACAAATTGACTTTCGAGGCGAAAATCCCAAAATGTTTCAGTATTTTTAAGCACTCTTTGATTGGAATCTGCCGCCCCTAAAGCAGAGCTTGGACCATAACTCTTAAGATGATACTGATAGGGAGAGGCTTCAAGTGTGACATACCCCCCATTTAACTGAAAAGAATCTTCAGCGGCTTTTCCATAAACCTGAATAATGGAAATCCCCTGATCATTACCACCATCTCCCGTCAATGCCCCTGAGCTTCCAGGAACACTATACACATGGACTGTCGTTTTTCCTTCAAGATCACCATTAATTAAAAGCCTATCCGTTTTTTGCTCTTGCAGAGCACCTCCTTTATCCAAATATGCATTAAGATAAAGACGCGCATCGCCTTGTGCACGATAGACAGTCCCTGCCCCTTTTCCAATGAGAAGTGTCTGATAACCATCTGTCGTTTTGGATTTTACTTCTTCAAAAATAAGAGAACTATCCGTAAGATTAACCGATGAAATGAAGGAATAGTCCCCTAAATTAGAACCAGAAGCATCAAAATTTTGCAATTTGTCAACTTTTGGTCGCGATAAAATCCACTTTGAACCATTTTTTAACTCTATCTTAGCTGTAGAACTTTCATCAACATGTGCGCCTCCTACAAGGGTAGAAGCATCAGCCTCAATCTTTACATTAGAACGCTCAACAGCTTTCAGGAGTGAATCACCAGAAACTGTTGAATTTTGTAAGAGTTTAACAGAACTTTCAAATTCGCGGCTATAAATAGCCGTACTTTCTGGAGCCATAAAAGTTGTCTTTGTCAAATGGACAGTCCCTTTTCCAGGTATAATTGTTTTTTTATCATTTAAGACAGCTTCCCAAAAAAAGCGCATGCCATTAAATGCATTCCCTCTCACAAAAATATTGGAATATTTGATATGAGCATCATTATTATCATTCCCCCGCAATACAATGCCATGAGCATTGTTAACATTAACATTTCCCTTCTGGAAATTAAGAGAGCCTTTCCCCTGAAGCATACTAAAAGCAGAAGCTTCACGATAATTATCTGTATTTGTCCCCTGTTTCCCCCTCCCAGTAATAGAAACACCCTCTAAATTAATTTCTCCATCTCCTCCTGTTTGAACACCAATACCATCAGCAAAGTTAATTTTTCCTCCTTTCATATAAATTTTTGCACCATTATGACTCAAAAGACCTATCGCATCAGAAGATGTCTTAATCTCTGTCTTGGTCAAAGAAACAAACGATCCTTTACCAGCAACACTGATCCCCATTCTGGTTGCTTTAATCACCCCATCCTGCATCTCAAAAGCTCCCTCATCATTAACATCGGCCCCTATCGATACATCATTTAACATGGAATAAAATAGAGCAACGCCTCCCCCATTTGAGGATTTTACAGCTGTTGTCCAAGCGTTTGTTTCTGAATGTCCATTTGCATTCGAAACACCGTTAATGATTATAGCCTCCCCCTCAATGACTGTATCTTCCCCTGATGCCTCTATGGCAGCATCAGAACTTTCACCCGTAAGTTGATAAGTTTTCTGGGAAATTTCATGCATTTTACCATCATTACAACGATAAAATGAAGCACTTTCGTTACATGAATATGGCTTCTTCTCAGCAGGAACCTCACCTGCATCAGCATTGTATACAAAGAAAAAAATAACCGTTGTAAAATGACATAAAGAGAGATGATTTTTAAGCATAATTTTCTACAAACTTTCTTCCCCTTCTCTAAAAACAAAAAAATACGCGTTCTATTTAATGATTTTGGTTACGCCCGATAAGTTAAAATACGTTTTGTATTTTATATATCCACCATATGTTTTATGTAAAGCCAGAATCCCAAAATATCACAATTTAAAATTGTATTATTTATAAAAACGCGTAAAAATATAGATAGAAATGAAAATTCTCCCCCAAAGCGGTGATTTCAAGAGAATTTAATAAAAATACACTAAAGGAGGAAAAACAGCATAAGAAGCAAAAACTGCAAACCAGAAAGCCTTATCTCGTTTCTAAAAAGAAACAAACTTGATCATGCCAAAAAAACATTTTTCAAAAAAGCTTATTTTAAAAATTGCAAACAAATAATAAAAAACCACAAGCTATGCTTGTGGCTTTTTAAACAACTTACCTCAAGATGATCATCCTAAAAACGATAGCGCAATCCACCAGAAAAACTGATTCCAGAAAAACCACCTTTACTCAACTTATGCTGATAAACCAAATCACCATGAAGCGCAACTTTTTGAGACAAGCGAGCATTAAGACCTAATCCAGCTTCTAGAGAAGAACCAAAAGCCCCTAACTGGAAAGAATCTTTAAAGCGCACAGCTCTTTCTTTGCCAAAATCATGGGCAAAATGAATCTTTCCATAGAAAGAAACATCACGATCTTTTTCAGACGCAGTCAGAGTCTTCATCAAACGCCCCCCCATACGCACCATCAATTGATCCAGTTTACCCATCTCAATATTAAAATTATCAATATCACGAGCCGCATTAAATTGAAGATGTTGATAAACAACCTGAACCTGTGGATCAAAAACAACATCTTCATATCCTGTGGCAATTTTCTGACCACCCATTAAGGAAACACTTAAAGGGTTACCCTTCAATGTTGCAGTCTTACCCCGAGCAGTTGTCAGAACATCTCCCTTAAACAGACCATAGGATAAAAGACCATCAATATAGAATCCTGCATCATGCTGCATACTGCCATATACTGTAGCAGTCCATTTATCAAATGTACTTTTTTGGCTTTGTGCAACATCTTGAGGCTGTAGAGAAAGCTTTCCATAAGACCCCATAACCCCAAAGGATATAGTACTGTCAACATTTTCAACAGTTTGTAGCAAAACACCTGTCTCTAGCGCATAGTACCCTAGATCCCCTCCATAACCATATTCAAGCGCAGATAAATCTGAAACATAACGATAACTCCCACCATAGCCACGCAAAAATGAAGCAGGATTTTCACGAATTTCCAACATTCCACCCAAATTAGTCCGTGCTGTCTCCAGCTGCTTGTTTTGATTGCTAATATCTATCAAACCTACATGGAACAAACTATTTGGCAAAAGGAGATAAGTTGGTACCTGAGGAACAACAGATCTTACAGCTCGTCGAGACGGAGAAACATTTTCAATTTTAGAAAGACTATCCGCAGAAGGCGCTGGAACAACCTCCTCTGAAGATTCTGGAACAATATCCTCAAAAGATTCTGGAACAATATCCTCAGAAGATGCTGGAACAATATCCTCAAAAGAAGCACGTGCAGGAGGTGTACGTTTAGAAACCATAGGAGTACTTTTAGAAACATCAGATGTTTGAACATATTCATTTTCTAAACGAAAATTCCAAAATGCTCCTCCATTCAAAGCAAATCTCTGTTTAACATGCTCCTCCTCTCCAGTAGCTTTTGGTCCATAAGAACGAAGAACATATTTATAAGGCGCGCCATCCAATGCAACATACTGCCCATTCAGTTGAAAAGAGTCATACGATGCATCTCCATAAACTTGAATAATTGAAACACTGTGCGCTTTTTCATTTTTTCCTTTTACCCCCCCCGCAACCCCTTGTATATGGACTATAGTTCTTCCCTTAACATCACCATGAATGAGAAGACGATCCGTTACTTGATGATCACTTGTATCACTAGGATCTAAACGTGCATTCAAATGAATCCAAGCATCACCAAAAGCCTGATAAACAATACCTGTTCCTTTTCCAATATAAAGCGTTTGATATGCATGATCAGTACTAGACTTTGGTTTTTCAAAAGTAATGGAACTATTAGAAAGATGTACCGATGAAATAAATGAAACACCTCTATAATTAGGATCTTGTAATTTTTTCTGTCTTGGTTGCAATAAAGCCCACTGTGAATTATTTCTCAAGATAAGGTCGACTTTAGAACTGTTATCAACCTGAGTTTGACCGACAAGTGCAGAAACATCAGCAACAACCTCTATAGAAGAGTTACGATCAGCCTTCAGCAATAAATCTCCAAAAAGCTTTGTTTCCTTTAAAAATATTTTAGACTTTCCAGATTGACTGCTATAAACAGCTATACTATCTGGAACGACAAAACGCGTCTTTTTCAAATCAACGCGCAATGATTTTCCCTCTGACGAACCTTCTGATGCTGCCTTACCTTCAAAATGCATACCATAAAATGCATTACCTTTCACTGTAATATTGGAATCTCCAATATTAATCTGAGAACCTTTATCTCCCTGCAATAAAAGCCCATGAGCATCAGTAACATCAACAGACCCTTTCATAAACTGAACATAACCATCTTCAGATATATGAAAAGCTGCCTGACGACCTGCATCCAGCCCTTGATCATCCTTGCCGGCACTACCCTTGCCGGTAATAGAAACACCCTCTAAAATAAAATATCCTTTTTCTCCTGCTTTAACCCCAACACTCCCTAGGCTAATTTGCGTATTCGTTAAATCAATTCTACTTCGAGATTTTCCTTCTGCAAAAGCCCCCGTTTTGATTGCATCAATCGATCCACCAGACATTACGATGAATCCACCTTGAGCTTCCACCCCCACTAAAACCCCACTCAACGTGGAATCGCTCAGAACGACGGTCGCCTTTTCTGATACCTTTACTCCATATTTCCAAAAATTGTTTTCCGAGTTATTCTTTTCATCCAAAATACCCTTAACAGTTATATTCTTGCCACGAATAATTGTACCTTCCTTAGACGCCTCTATGGCTCCATGAACACCATTAACATTTTTATCCATTAGCGAATAAACTTTATTATTAATTTCGTGCTCTTCACCATCAGAACACTGATAAAATGCTGCATTCTGATCACATGAAGACTGCTTTTTTCCAGAGATAACCTGAGATTCAGCATTGCGTGCAAAAACACCAACATTGTGTGTCAAAAAAAGAAGTGCCGTTGTAAAAGTACATAAGGAGAAGCGATTTTTAAATAGATTGACCATAATTCCACCATAATCCCCCTCTTCTTACTAAGATCTATACATAACGTATCAAAAAACTTAACCAAAAGAAAAATATTTAATACGTTTAGGTTTTAATATTTTGAGCTTATTACTATTTTTTGTGTTTTATGTAAATATGGAATTAAAAAATTACTCGAAAATACAATCTAAATCTGTCGCTTTTATAAAGAATTTGCAAAAATACAACTGAAGAACGACAGAAAAATCACCTTTAACGTTGTTAGTCAAAAACACCCTTAATCGGTTGACATGCATTAAAAACGCCTATTTTAACTGCCGTCTAATCCCCCCAAAACGGATATAATCAACATCCTTACGATAATATTATATTGAAACAGTGTACACTCACTCTGTAAGCAGACAAAACATATGCCAAAATTGAGAAACAAGAGTTCACATATGCCTTTTAGGCAATCTTCATGGTAAGATAGCCTAATAAAAAGTAGGAACGTGTAAAAATCAGTTCCGATTTTACCTTCTCCTTTTAATTCAACTTTACAATATTCAAAAACATTCAGAGCCATATTTTAAAAAGTGAAGATGACACATGACTTCATCTTTTTATTTATGCATTTAAAGAAAACACACTTTCAAAAAACAATACGTCATTATGTTTCTCATTCACCAATTTTCTCAGATATCTCTCATTTTTTCCATCCCCATTTCACAACGACAGCGGGTATAATATCAAGTTCATCGGATACAGCCCTCATTGTGCCTGAGTAGCATCTTTGTCTTTGCTAATTTCTAATATTGTAAATCCTCTCCTCTTAATATAATTCCCCAAATTATATTGACTCCTTTCTTAAACGATTATCCACCTGCCAATTTTACATATAATATGAACAGGAGTGCTTTTTATGGATTCATCATAAAATCCTTGAAAATATTTCAGCACACTAAATTAAAAATATCTTTATAAATCAAAATATTATAAATATTATAATATTCACTCTGAAATACGCGTTTTGAAACGATAACGTACAAGCCTTCAGACTTTTCAAAAAAACGAAATAAGTCCAACCTAAAAGCATATTAAAGATATGCAAAGTCACACTCTCGTAAAAATGCTATAACACAAAATGAATAGATAATGAGAAAAAGCCACAAGTATAACTTGTAGCTTTTTGAAAGATTAATCAAAAACAGAAATAATACTAGAAATGATAACGCAATCCACCTGAAAAACTCGTTCCAGAAAAACCAGCTTTCGTTAGTTTGTGCTGATAAACCAAATCGCCGTAAAGCGCAAAATTTTGAGATAATTGGGCATTAAAACCTAATCCAGTTTCTAACGAAGAACCAAAAGCACCTAGCTGAAAAGCATCTTTAAAATGCACAAATTGTTTTCCTTCAAAACCATGAGCAAGATGAAGCTTGCCATAGAAAGAAACAACCTGAGCCTCATCAGTAGCAACCAGCCTCTTTGTTAAACGTCCTCCAACACGCCCTACCCACTGATGAAGTTTTCCTAAATCAATATCAAAGCCGTCCACATCACGCACCTTATTAAATTGAAGATATTGATAAACAACCTGAACTTGCGGATCAAAAACAAAACCGTCCTCCCCCACCATAAACGTTTTACCAGCAGTTAATGAAGCACTTAAAGGGAAACCCTTTAATGTTGCCGTCTTGCCCCGTGCAGTTGTTAGAACATCACCTTTAAACAAGCCGTAAGACACAAGACCATCAACGTAAAAACCTGCATCATGCTGCATACCACCATATGCCGTAACTGACCATTTATCAAATGTACTTTTTTGACTCTGCTCAACATTCAAAGGTTGCAAAGAAAATCTCTCGTAAGCCCCGATAATTCCAAAAGAAGTGGAACCATACATATTTTCGATTGCTTTCAGCAAAACGCCTGCCTCTATGGCATTATAATTAAACTCGCCGCCATAACCATATTCAAGCGCGGAAAGATTTGAAGTATAACGATGATTGCCGCCATAACCGCTCACAAAAAAGAGAGGGTTTTCACGACTTTCTAATAAGCCCCCAGAAGTAATTCGCAAAGCTTCTAACCGCTTATTTTGATTGTTAACATTCATCAAACCAATATGACGTAAGGCATTAGGCAAAAGGAGATAAGTCGGAACCTGCGGAACAACAGCCTTAACGCCCGGCTTAGGACGAGGATGAGGCTCCGGAGCTGGTTCTGGAGAAGGTTCTGGTCCCGGAATTGGCTTAGGAGCAGGATCTGGTTTAGGTTGAACATCAGAATCTATAGACCTACTTTCAAGGCGGAAATCCCAAAAATCTCCGCTCCCTTCAACTAATCTCTGATCCATGTTTGCTTTTCCTAAATGAGACCCTGGACCATAACTATAAAGCTTATACTGATAAGGTAATTTATCTAGTGCTACATAACCACCTTCCAACTGAAAAGAATCTTGCTCTGCTTGTCCAGAAACCTGAATGATTGAAATACCTTCATCATTTCCTCCCCTTCCCGTGTATCCTCCTGGACTTCCTGAAACTCCATGCACTTGTAGTTTTGTTTTTCCCGAAACATCACCATGAATTAAAACACGATCAGTCTTTTGATGATCAAGAGCACCACCAGTATTCAGATAGCTATTAAGGGAAATAGAGGCACCGTCCCGTGCTCTATAAACTTCACCCTTTCCCTTTCCAATACGAAGAGTTTGATAATCATCAGCAGAAGAAGATTCATGTCTTTTAAAATTAATAGAGCTCTCACCCATAAGACTAACGAGTGAAATAGAAGAATCATGAGCAGCCCCATGTTGATCTTTTTGCACCTGTTGTGGTAAAATCCATTTAGAACGGCCTCCCAAATAAAGTTCGGCATTAGAATTTTTATCAACGTGTGTGCGTCCTTCAAGAGTAGAACCGTCAGCCAAAACCGTTATAGAAGCCCCTTTCTCAGCTCTTAATAAAAAATTCCCTGAACGAAGAGCGCTTTTCATCAAACTCACCGCACCAGAAATAACGTTTTTACCATAAAGAGCCGTATCGTCTAAAACAGAAAACTCTGTTGTATCCAAATTAACAACTTCCAATCGTGGTGGAGCTTTTTCTTCCTCTAATGAAATCTCTTCTTTTTTACCTCCACCTTCGCTCCATGGCTTCTCTCCCTGAAAATAGATACCATAAGATCCCTCACCCTTTACGGTAACAGAAGAGGATTTCATATTAACTTCAGTCACAGGAATTTTTGAATCAGAGTCCTCATTTGATAAATCTTTAACTTCCTGCAGAGGAATAGAATCAACTGTATTTTCTAATAATATGCCATGGACATCCATAGCACGAATAGTAGTACCTTTTAAATTAACAGTCCCCTCTAAATCCGTACGCAAAACCGCATGATTATCCGAATTTTTTTCTTTACCCTTCCCAGTAATTTTAACATCCTCGAGATTTACTTTTCCACCTAACATCGAAGAAATCCCGTGGCTATTCATAAAATCAACTGATCCACCTGACATCCAAACTTCTGAATGATCATAACTTAAAATGCTTGCGTTCCCATTAGCGGTCTTAATTTCTGTATCCTCTAAAAGAACAAACGAATTCTCTGTTGCATCAACACCCTCATGGCTTTCCTTAATCTTGCCATTTTTTACCTCAATCACGCCATCACTCGCACGAAGGGCTATAACTGTATTTTTGATAATCGGATCTTCCAAAGCAATCTTACCGTTCTCTAATACGTGCACCCCCATTAGAAAAGTTTTATCAGCAACTTGACTACTAACCGTTACATTCTTCCCGCGAACTTCTGTACCTATTCCTTTAACCGTTATAGCAGTAGGATCATCAGGATAGAAGGAAGCGTTTTCATTCGTAATTTTATAAGATTTATTATCAATTTTAGACTCCCCGCAATTATCGCATATATAATACAACCCATTATAGTAATAAAACCCAGGACTCACATCTCTTCCATCAGAGTCTGCATCTTTAACAGAGTTATTTACATTATCCTTATGTCCATTCCATCCCTCCACTCCACTCAGCTGACGATAATCGCTCCCCCCACGAATACCCTCATCGTTATTGCCAACATTAATCATATTAGAAGGGTAATAATTATCCCCACTCTCTCCAGGAAGCTTATGCTTATTACTCCCGCTAAGATGAGGAGAAGAATTAGCAGAGACAACTGGGATAACCTTTATAACATAAGGTTTACTATCCTTCCCCTCTGCAGCCGCATAAACTTCTCTTCCATTTTGAAGCAAAGAGAGGATAGCTGTTGTACAAGCACATAAACATAGATGATTTCTAAAAACTTTAATCATAGTTCCCTCGAAACTTTCCTTCCCCTCTCATTAAAAACAAAAGCACTTACAAAACACCCCATTGCACACCTCAAAAATACGAAAAGTGTAACAAAAAGAACATGCCTCATGCTCATCTGAACTGTGTAATGAATTATCCCAATACATTTGGCAGAAGCTCTACGCCAAAACCACCTATAAGAGAACAATTACAAAACACACTTTATGAGTGTATAATGCATTCTGTATTTCGTGTAAAGAAAAAATAAAACCAGTGCGTGCAATTAATTAAAAACACAATCAAACCTTGTGATCTTTAAAAATTAATCCACAAGGAGATGAATGAAACAATGACTTAAATCAGTAGAAAACAAACTCTCAAAAACGAGCTTTAGAAAACATCAAATATTATATTAGATAATATCAATACAGTACCAAAAAGAATAACGTAACGCATACCGGTCTGCTGAACGCTTAAAAAGCCGATAAAAGCGAGGCACTCTATCGCATCAGTAGCAGCATAAATTTTAAGAAAATTCGCTTTAGCGGAGAAAAGTGCTCTCATGCATAAACAAACTATGTCTTTTTTGCTCAATCAAGAAGACGAGATTTTTTAAGAACAACACAAGTTGTTATAAAGAAAAAAGGCAGCACAATGTGCTGCCTTTTCTAAAAAGGTACATAGTGTACCTTATATTAAAACTGATAACGTACTCCTCCGGAAAAACTTGTTCCCGAAAAACCAGCCTTATTAAGCTTATGTTGATAGAGAATATCAGCATGCAGAGAGAACTGTGGCAACAATTTGGCATTAAAACCTAATCCAGCCTCTAGAGAAGAACCAAAAGCTCCTAACTTGAAAGCATCATTGAAATGCACAGACTGTTTTCCTTCAAAACCATGAGCAAGATAAAGCTTACCATAGAAAGCAACAGCATTCACGCCTTCAGAACCTGTAGGAATCTTGGTTAAACGTCCACCAACACGTGCTACCCACTGATTAAGGTTACCCATTTCAATATTAAAATTGTCGATATCACGGGCCTTATTAAACTGGAGATGTTGATACACAACCTGAACCTGCGGATCAAAGACAAAGCCCTTATATCCTGTCATAATTGTCTGACCACCAGCTAAAGAAACACTCAAAGGATTACCTTTTAATGTTGCTGTTTTACCCCGTGCAAGGGTGAGAACATCACCTTTGAACAGACCATAGGATAAAAGACCGTCGACATAGAAGCCAACATTATGCTGCATGCTACCATATACCGTAGCAGTCCATTTATCAAATGCACTCTTCTGACTGTACTCAACATTCACAGGCTGCAGAGAAAGTTTTCCATAAGTTCCCATAACGCCAAAGGATATAGCACTGTCAGCATTTTCAATAGTTTGCAGCAAAACACCTGCCTCTACACCATTATAACTAAGATCACCTCCGTAACCATATTCAAGTGCGGACAGATCTGAAGCATAATGATAACTTCCACCATAGCCGCGCAAGTATAAAGCGGGATTTTCACGAACCTCTACCATTCCTGTAGAAGTCATCCGTAACGTCTCCAATTGCTTATTTTGATTGCTAATATCCATCAAACCAGCGTGGAATACACTATTAGGCAAGCTGAGATAAGTTGGAACCTGTGGAACAACAGACCTTACAAATTGTTCAGGAAGGGCAGCAGATCCAACAGACTTAACATACTGATTTTCTAAACGGAAATTCCAAAATTCTCCACCATCCTTAACAAATTTCTGCTGAACATGCTCCTGTTTCGAAGTCGCTTCTGGAGCATAAGCACGAAGGGTGTATTTGTAAGGTGAGTTTCTCAGTGCAACATAATTGCCATCGAGTTGGAAAGAGTCTTTCTTCGCTTGACCATAGACCTGAATAATTGAAACAGTATGAGCAATCTTGGCATTCGCTTTACCATCTCCTACATTGCCCGCATCACCTCGTACATGTATTTTTGTTTTTCCAGAAACATCACCATGAATGACAAGCCGATCAGTGACTTGCTGATCACTCGGATCACGAGGATTTAAACGTGCATTGAGATGAATTACAGTATTACCCTGTGCCGCATAAATAGTTCCTTTCCCATTTCCAATATGGAGAGTCTGATATTTTCCTTCAGATTCCGAAGGTGCAAAATCAATAGCACTATTTACAAGACTTACAGAAGAAATGCATGAATCCACACATCCTGAATCTAGAGTCTCCAAATTCCTCTGTGCACTTCTTTTTAGAATCCACTGTGAATTATTAGCCAAGTCTAATTTTGCATAAGAATTTTTACCAACGCGAACACCGCCTGTAACAATAGAATTATCAACTGAAACCAATATGTTCGAATCATTCTCGGCTTTTAATAACAAGTCACCAGCAAGGGTTGTTTTATTTTCTAATGAAACACGACCACCAGAATTATTACCATAGATAGCTATACCATTTGCAACTTCAAAATCAGTTTTTTTCAATGAAATTGCCCCCGTTACGCCTATAGTTGCATTCTCCTGTTTGGATACAGCGCTCCGCTTAACAACACTTGTTTGCTCAGTTGCTAAATCCTTACTTCGATTTTGTTGTCTCGCTTCCTTCTGTGTTCCCCCATCAAAATATATGCCGTAGACTCCGTCACCTTCCACTTTAACAGTAGAAGACTCGATATTTACGTGATTCATAGTAGAACGAACGTCAGAGGATCTCCTTCTCCTAGAAGAACCCGTCTCAACAGCATCCCCACTCTTCATAACCCACACAGCATGGGCATCAGTAACAACATTTCCGTTCTTAAAATCAACAGAAGCATTATCACTCACCAGAAAAGCTGCACGCTCTAAATTCTCTGCTGAATCTAACTTATTCTGCGCTTTTTTCGCAGTAATGCTAACTTTGTCTAACTTAACGCTTCCCCCAGCCTCTGACCTCACAGCCACTCCCTTTGCCAAAGTAATAGCTCCAGTATTCATTGTTATCTCACCAGCCTTACTCGCCAGACCAGCCGCAACCAAATCTCCCGTTACGTTAATTGTTGTATTCTTTAAATTAACAGATGATCCAGAACCCGCCAAAGCGCCCACATAAAGCGCATCGACTGTCCCATCATTCATCATAACCTTTCCGCCATTTTGCGCTTCAAGCCCAATTACAGAAGATTGGATTTTTGATTTCTTATCCAAAACAACTTCTCCATTGTCTTCTGCAAGCACAGCACTCACGCGTTTTGATGTAGCAAAATCAACATTAGTTTCACTGTCAGAAAAATCTGCACCACTAATGATAGCTCCCTCTAACTTAATAACCGTATCCTGATTTTTTACATGCATAGGATGCTGAGTTTTATCACTTGCCTTCAACGTAAAGTTTTTTATTGTCCGCGATTTACCATCACTACACAAATAAGTAGTCCGTGATCTCTCCTCACCATTATTCATATCATCACATGTAGAAGAAATCGCTTCCTTAGAAGGAACATCCCCATTAGCAGAATGGCTAGGCACAAGAATACGCCCAACAGATCCCTCAGAAAGCGCAACAGGTTTTGCGGAAGCCTCAGAAGTAGAAGGCTTCGTGGAAGCTGCTGATTTTATAGGTGTAAGCATATTCGACACAATATGATACCCAGATGTTCCAGAAACCCCATCTGCCGATATCACAGAAATCCCACCTGTATCAGATCTTACAAGATTAGTAGATGTATCCCCCCCAGATACAGTAGAAGTAACAGAAGATGTTGTAGAAGTCCCATTTCCAGCTTCTTCATGACTTACATCACCTATAGATGCGTCCTCCCCAGATCCAGTAGAAATAACAGAAGACGTAGTAGGAGAAGGAAGAGACGTTACAACTTCAGATACTTCACTCACTACACCGTCAGATCCACCATTTGTAAGATCTTCTTGACCGGTATCAGATCTCAAAAGTGAATTAGGTACAGCAGGGTCTACAGATTCAGATCTCTCAGATACACCAAGAGTAACAGAAGGCTCAACAGTCTGAGTAAGTCCACCTTCATCTGTTGTCACCTCTGATCTATTTTCTGCTTCCGGTAATGGAGAAGGTCTATTTGTACCTAGAGAATTCACACCAACTATAGTATAATCACCATAACCTGTATCAGAACCATCGTAACCTGTTATATTATATTCTACTTCCCCTGCATTCTGGCGAGAATATCCACCACCAGAAAAAAGATGAATACCCGTATCCTCATCCCTTGTTACCAATTCTTCACCATAACTGAAAGTTCCCTCCGGCATATAAGGATTCGGGTTCCTTCTACTTTCATTTCCATCAACAGTCTCCCCAGTTGTCAAAACTCTTAGTGAAGCAGATGGAGTATGTCCTTCTGTTTCAGAAGTTGTAACAGGATTTCCAACAGATACATCAGCCTCTTCTACATCAGATCTCCCAAGTGTTTCAGGATTCCCTGGCAAAACAGAAGCAGTAACTTGATCAGGTACTAATGAAGAATCTAATCCTGAAGAACTATTTACCCCAGACACAGTGCCTTCATCTTCAGATGACGAAACATCAAAAACAACAGTACGATTACGAGGTCCATGAGCTATACTTTGCCGCCTCTCACCATTTTCTAATTTACTTTCTAAGCTGAAAGTCCACACTACCTCAGGTCTATTTTCAGGTTTTCCTGGTTTACTGGAATATCTTATTGGACCAGAAGCACTATATTGCATTGGACCAGAAGCCCTAAGAACATATTGATAAGGTGATCCCTGCAATGTAACATATTCATTAGCAAGTTTAAAAGAATCTTCTTCTGCTTCTCCATAAACTTGAATAATTTGAAGAGAGGCAGGTTTTTTTCTACTTTCCTCCCGTCGATCTTGATTTTGTACACCTTGACGCTGAACTTTCGCTCCATTTTCTAATTTGTCATTTAAAGTGGTGATGACAGAAGAATCATTTACATACACCTTCGTTGTTCCAGAAACATTACCACGAATCAAAAGCTTATCAGACACAAGCTTAACATTATCTGAATTATCAGAAACAAAATTCACATTAACATAAAGCCTAGCATCTCCATTAGCACGGAAACCGTTACCTAGAGGGCTTACACCTCGTCCATTTCCAATTTGCAGTATTTGATAACCTTCATTTTCACTGCTTGGAGGCAAAAATACAATACTACTATCTGAAAGATCTACAAACGAAAGTTTTGAATCTATACGATTTGTATTTTCCTCCTGTTTATGATGGATACTTTTTGTTAAATACAATCCTGAATGAGACAAATAAAGTGCAGCATTCGCATTCTCATCAACACGAGCTTCACCTATAATTGAAGATTTATGAGCATGCACCAACAGATTAGAACGAGCTTCAGCTTTTAAAAATAGATCACCCGAAAGAACACTACCCTCTCCTAAAATGACAGCACCATTTAAATCACCACCATAAATAGCTACACCTTCTGGAATTCTAAGAGTAGCTTTTTTTAAAAGAACCATTTGCATGCTCTCATTACCATCATAACTTCTTACGGGTACTTCTTCATCTGATTTTTTTTCATCTTCTGAAAATACCGTATTAAAATATATGCCATAAGAATCTTTTCCGGTTATTTGAATAGTTGATTCTTTAATATCAGCTTTAATCTTAAAATAATTTTTATTCTCCCTATCACCCGTAATACTTTGCATATATTGCAAAGCATTGCTATTACCTACAGTCCATTTTAGAGTAGAGAGAACATCTTCAGAAGCATTATCCATAACGTGATAAACATCATAGAGTGCATTCATTTCAAGCATATCATCTTTTTCATAAATAGAATCACCATTATCATTATAATTATCATCAATAACAAAACGACTCGCCAAAACACCAGCTCCGAAAGCACGATCATCCATTGGACCGACTAAAAACTCGTCAATACCACGAGTAACCAATAAAACAACTGCATCAGAACTCTCAACTCTTCCTTTATTAAAAGAAATAGACCCCCCATCTGACAAGAAAATAAGATTTGGAGATTCTGTAGAATCAACACTACTTCGCCCGCTTACCCCCTTTTTAATATTAATCTGAACCTCATCTAATTTTACAACCCCTTTATACCCTGCTATAACTCCCACCCCCCCTTTATCAAGATTAATCGACCCAGATTGCATCATAATTCCAGATCTACCAGAACTGTGCAACCCAACTCCAACAGCATAAAAATTCACTCTATCTAGAAAAACAAACGACGCAAAATCACTAGCAGCTCCTATCTGACTGTAATAGATCCCCCCACCTTTCATATGAATCCTTCCTTCGTTTTGTGCATCAACCCCGACTATAAATTCCTTAATATTTGAATTTTCTAGCTTAACTTTTGAATTAAGCGTTGCTAATACCCCCGCCCCCATTTTTGCATTAAGATAACCATTTAAATTTTTAGAATCATCATTTTCATTAGAACTCAAAATAACATTACCTTCTGGAAAAGCCTTCCCCCTAATAGACACGTGCTTTAACTCAACAGTTGTCCCTCGAACTAAATACAAGACTTCTTTCTCACCTGCCTTATACTCGTCTTTCTGAGTAACCTGTCCTGTTACATGCATAGCATTATCGCCAAATTTCAACACATCAATAGTACTTCTCTGTAGTGTATGAAAACGCCCATCAAAACAGATCACAGAGTTAAGGGCCTTAAAACTCCCATCAGAACATGAACTTGCACCAGAAGCAGAAGCAGGAGCAGGAGCAGGAGCAGGAGCAGGAGCACCAGAAGCAGGAGTATTAGTACCGGGGACACCACCAACGCCACCAACGCCACCACCAACGCCACCAACGCCACCAGGGACACCACCAACGCCACCAGGGACACCACCAACGCCACCAACGCCACCAGGGACACCACCAACGCCACCAGGGACAGCACCAGGGACACCAGCGCCAACACCAGCGCCAACACCAGGGACACCAGCGCCAACACCAGGGACACCAGCGCCAACACCAGGGACACCAGCGCCACCAGCGCCATTACCATCCTCTCGGCTAGCGACTTGTGGCAAAGGAGGTGCAGGTGATTCAACTGCTTTAGGTGTAGGAGATTGTGATAAACTTCCAAAAGATGGCATCAGAGATGAAAATCCACTTAGATTTGGAAATGAAGGCAGTGAAAACCAACTACTCCCCATAGAAACATCTACACCTTGTAAAAAGAAGAAAGTACTTGTTGTCAGTGCGTACAAACGTGTACGCTTTTTAAATACATTGATCATATGTCAAACTTTCTAAATAATGTTGCAAAAACACTAGAATTAAGTGAAAATGAGGTAAGTGAACGATTTGTAACATATGTCAGTCAACTTTACAACATAGTGTTATTTATTTACGCTTCATTTTGTGCATAAAATACCAAAGTTAAGTTTTTAAGTGCGCAAACCTTTGTAATATTAGATAAAAGGATAAAATCACGATGATAAAATATATGAAATGGATGACTTCTATTTTACTGGTTGCAATCAGCTTTGCAACGGTTTTGTGGACTCATACGAGTATTGCAAATACGAGTACCCAGACAAATGTAACGATTGATCATGTTTCAGGAACGACTTCTGTTCCCACTTCTCCGCAAAAGGTTGTTGTGTTTGATCTTGCCTCGCTAGATAATATGAATCGCCTTGGTATCCAAGCAGTTGTCGGCCTTCCTGAAGGAAAAAAACCTTCCTATCTGCAACAATTTGACGATGCAAAATATGAAAGAATTGGAACCGTTTTTGAGCCAGATTATGAAAAAATTGCCACTCTTCAACCTGATTTGATTATTATTTCCTCCAGAACTCAAGCAAAATATAAAGACTTATCCAAAATAGCCCCAACAATTGATCTAACCGTAGAAAACGAAAATTCTCTTGAAGATATAAAACGAAATGTGTCTATCCTTGGAAAAATTTTTGGTAAAACACAAGAAGCAGAAAAGGAAATTGCAAAAATTAATGAAGCTTTTGCTGAAGTCCGTAAAAATACCCAAGGAAAAGGCACCGGGCTCATACTCATGACCTCTGGTGGAAAAATCAGTGCTTTCGGACCAAAATCACGTTTCGATATTTTTCACTCCGCTTTTGGAATTGCTCCTGCAACCGATAAACTTACCGTGCAAAAACATGGACAACTCATTTCTCCTGAATTCATTCTTGAAACCAATCCTGATTGGTTGTTAGTGATTGATCGCGATGCAGCCATTGGACGGGAAGGACAATCCGCAGCACAATTGCTCAACAATGAGCTTGTTCACCGCACAACAGCAAGCAAACAAAACCAAATTATTTATTTGGACTCTTGGAGCTGGTATCGTGCAAATGGTGGTTTAACGGCACTCATTGAAACCGCACAGCAGATCAATGAAGCCTTTACAAAAAGCAAATAAGCGCACGAAAGAGCTTGCTTGCTATATAAATAAAATTTAAAAGCAGAGGTTGTTTATTAAGCAGTCTTTGCTTTTTGTAGATTTTGTTAGAAAATGATTTAACGTGAAGAATTACTGGATAACCATAACACTTTTAATTTTCCTGTCTATCCTCAGCATTTTTGTTGGTTATTCTGATGTCACACCTTCTAACCTTTTCGCAGCCGATCCCCATGCGTGGCTTATTTTTTGGCAAACACGTCTTCCTCGTACCATTGCAATCCTTTTAGTAGGCGCAGCACTTGCACTTTCAGGCATGATTATGCAACTATTAACACGCAATCGCTTTGTCGAACCATCAACCACTGGAACCATTGAATCTGCTTCCCTTGGCATTCTTTTTATTATGATTTTTTGGCCCAATATTCCTGTTTTAGGAAAAATGGTCGTTGCGACAATTTTTGCCATGGTAGGCACTTTACTTTTTATGTTTTTATTGCAACGCATTCCTCTAAAATCTGCTCTCATTGTACCTCTTACAGGGATTATGCTAAGCTATATTATTGGCTCTTTAACCAATGCCATTGCAGATTATGAAATGTTACTTCCTTCTCTTCAAGCTTACTTATTTGGCAGTTTTTCGATGGTTCTTGAAGGAAAATATGAACTCTTATGGCTATCTCTTCCCCTTTCTATTCTGGCCTATTGTACTGCTGATCGCTTTACGGTTGCAAGTTTGGGAGAAGATTTAACCAATAACCTTGGATTGAATTATCGTGTTGTCATGTTTTTTGGTCTTTTTATTGTCGCCTCAATCACTGCTGTTGTTGTGTGTACCATTGGCCGTATTCCTTTTGTTGGGTTGATTATTCCAAATATTGTTTCAAGTTTCATGGGAGATAATATGCGCTATACCGCTCCTTGGGTGGCCATCAGCGGTGCAGGATTGGTCTTGATTTGTGATCTTTTAGGACGAATCATTCATCCCTCTCTTGAAATTCCCATCAGCACCATAATGGGTGTAATCGGTAGTTTTATTTTTATGATACTGCTTTTACGCTGGAGAAAGCGTCTTGGATAGAAGAAGAAAAACAATATGTGTACTAACAACACTTATCATCATAGCATGCACTGTCATTAGTCTTTACATGACGTGGAATATCAATGTTTATACATGGAAATTTCGTCTTACAAAACTTTCCTCTCTGCTTCTTATTGCCTATGCAATAAGCGTTTCCACGGTTTTATTTCAAACAATCGTTAATAACCGTCTTCTTACCCCTTCAATTATGGGATTTGATCAGCTTTATATTTTAATAAAGACTGCCCTAATGTATTTTGTAGGCTCTCTTTCTTTGCCCTTTTTGAATGAAGAAGGACAGCTTGTTCTTGAAGCCCTCATTCTTATCCTTTTTTCAATAAGCCTTTTTCGCTGGCTCTTTTCAGGAAGCCTAAAAGGGCTTCATTTGACGCTTTTAATCGGTGTTGTTTTAGGCGGATTTTTTTTCAGTTTACGGATGTTTATGCAATTGCAACTAAATCCAGACCAAATGATGAATTTAACCGATATTATGTTTGCAAATTTTAATAAATTCAATACACCGTTAATAAGCTTTGCCACAATCATTGTCCTCATTGTGAGTCTGATTGGATGGCATTCCCGTCATCTTCTTGATATCTTGGCTTTAGGACGTGAAAATGCCCTCAATCTTGGCGTTAATTACCACAAAAGTGCGACAGCTGTCCTTATTTTTGTTTCCATTCTCGTATCCATTTCCACCGCATTAGTAGGCCCCGTCACCTTTTTTGGACTGTTAGTTGCCAACCTTTCCTATGAACTTTCTCCTCAAGCAAAACACAGTATTGTTGTTCCAATTGCAATATTATTGGCTATTATTTGTTTGGTGGGGGGACAATTTATTTTAGAACAAATTTTTCATATGGCAGGGCGTTTAAGTTTTATCATTGAGTTTTGTGGGGGAATTGTTTTCTTAATGTTACTGATGAAGGGAAAACTAAAATGATTGAGATCAATCATCTTTCCAAAGCTTACGGAGCACGATTGATTATCGATAATTTATGCCTTCATCTTCCAAAAGGGGGGATTATTTCTCTCATTGGGCCCAATGGTTCCGGAAAGTCCACTCTTTTAATGCTGATAAGACGTCTTTTGCCACACCATAATGGGACAATTCATATCGACGGCTTTGATATTGATAAAATGCCCCTCGATATTTTGGCTCAAAAACTCTCAATTCTGCGTCAAGAAAATCCTTTGTCTTTTCGCTTAACCGTGTACGATTTAGTGAGTTTTGGACGCTATCCTTATTCAAAAGGCTGGTATACACATGAAGATAAACAATTTATCGACAGTGCACTACGCTATCTCGGCTTACAAGATTTAAAAGACCGTTTTTTAGATGAGCTTTCTGGCGGTCAGCGTCAACGCGCTTTTATAGCAATGGTTATCTGCCAAGACACTGATTATCTTCTCTTAGATGAACCATTAAACAATCTGGATATGAAACATGCCGTTTCTATGATGAAGCAATTACGCCGCACAGCTGATGAACTGAAAAAAACCATTCTTATTGTTATGCACGATATTAATTTTGCCTCATCTTATTCAGATATGATTGTTGCATTGAAAAATGGAAAAACGGCCTATTGTGGGACTCCAAAAGAAATTATGCAACCAAAAATTCTTAAAGACATCTATGATGTCGATATTCAAATCAAAACAATTAATGACATCCCTATCGCTCTTTATTATCGATAATCATAAAGATTTTTTGCGCTTGCATGCACTATAGAATCTGCTAGGGATAGTAAAATTGGCTTATTGGGGAATAGTTTAATGGTAGAACAGCGGACTTTGACTTCGTCAATCTTGGTTCGAATCCAAGTTCCCCAGCCAGTCTTTAATGATTGTAGCTTGTCATCGGGTTTTGTATAATTTGAAAGCAGGTTTTGCATCAATTTATTTTTTTTTAAAGGATCTTCAAAAACTTTCAAGGGTCATTTAAAATCCCTTTAATGCATATTTTTCTCTTCCTCTAAAAATCGCAATTTGGGATAATAAGCTCTTGAGCCGGTGCGGATTCTTTGAACCACATGTATAAGATGTGCCACCCCCTTTTATCTTAAATTGGCTAAAGATTTTTCGGATCTGAGGCACATCATTGAGAAAGAAGAATTTTTCTCTTGCACAAGCAAAGCAAACATCGTCTGGTAATCCTCTCGCAAATAAATCCTTTCCATAGTAATACACGTATATCTGGCTCTGTTTATGGGAAAGCCTTATCTAATAGCTATAAACCTATCTAAAGAGAGAATTCAAAAAAGAAAGCCGAGCCAAATGATATGACGCGGCTTTCAGATATTGATTATAAGATTCAAATGAATCATCCACAATGGAGTAATAAATTCATATATACAAAACGTATCATATTGCAAGTGCTCTATTTAGAAATATGAAAACTTATCAAAAGAAACGTAAATGATCGCTATGATTTTGATATCATTCATTAGCATTATAGAATCTATAAACGCTTGGTAACTTTATCAATCCAATCAAAAGAAAATGCATCTTAAATGAATGTCTTCTCAATAAGGCTTTCATAAGCATTTTTTCATTTTGCACTCAAATGTAACTTCTTTGCAAATTAACCAGCTCAAATTTGAGTTGGCAAAATTAACCAATCCAATTTTGGAGGCGTTATCTTTAGAATAGCCATCTTTAAACATTATAGCTTTTGACTCAAAATTGAGTAAAATCCCATGCCTTAGATGTTACAATGGTTTTGAATTTTGCTGCCTCATCTTTTTTTCAATAGGTGCCCCCCCAAATTTTGAGAGAGCTCATTTGGTTTCGTATTTTTAAACTGTAACTTTTAAAACGTTTTTTGCTCGCTTGCTTGCGTTATATCATTAAAAGGTTTTCGGTTTCATAAGACGTAACATTGTGATTTTCATTCTATATTGTGATGATAGTATCTATATAATGCCTGCCTATGATTTACTAACTTTTTAGTAAGCGTTTTTAAAAACGATCTTATCTTTAAACCCTTTTATGCAATCTTTATGAACTCAATCTATAAGCTTATGATAGTTTCAAACGATTATTCCTTTTAAGGTTACACTCAAATAAAGAGCAAAACACATCCCATTCTTAAACGTATGCAATTTATGTTATCGATAATTCCAAACGACTGAAATTTAAAACAATGTGATTTGTGCTATAATAAAAACGTATCATAAAATTTATGATACGTTATCAATGATAACCGCTTTTCATTTCATTTGAATGCACCCATGCGTTATAGTATTTGCATCATGATTTGCTTTTTATAGTCTATACATCCATGGCATTCTTATATAAAAAATGATCAATTCAAACATGCATAAAAGTATGGATTCTTAAGTGGATTCATACAAAATAACTGCACTTAATGTATTGATTTTATTAGTTTTTATGTACAATACCTTTTTAACTTCATAAAGATATCAATTTCCTTGTAAAGAATATTCCTCCCATTCCAATAAAAGGCTCAATATAAGTGCGATGAGGGATAGCTTCTATGATTTTACAAGTACTGATCACTGGCCATGCAATAACGCCGACTGACGCCCCAAACCAATTAGACCGCCTGTAGAAACAGACAGGTTGTGGGGCTGAATATAATGGAACAGCACCGAACGGATAAGCCACGCGTCGTAAGTAAGCCTCTTAGCGTACATAGCTTATAGGTTTTGGAAACAGACAATTATTATAATTCAGGTATTATAATTCAGACGATTAAAGATCAGATCTCAAGCTTTTTAATCCAGTGGACAAACACGAATAAAATAATATGTCCGTCTGGATCTTTGATTAGGAAGGTACGTCCAAATACATCAGTATACGGTTCCTTCAAAACATTTATCTCAACAGTGGTTTGCTCTTTCCATTCCGCATAGAGCTTATCTACGTCCTCTCCTGTCGGCAACATAATGCCGATTTCTGAAAAACGAGGCACATTTTCCTCAGGCTTATCGCCCCCAGACCAGAGAGCAAAGAGAGCATCCCCCGAAGAAGCAAATGCAACATAGCGTGGCGAGGTAAACACAGGTTCTTTCTTGAAGATGAATTTGTAAAAAGCCGTAGAATACTCTATGTTTGAGACGTATACCAACTGTAGGTTTGGGGTAACAGGATAAGTAGGGATATTACTCATAAATTCTCCATGATTTAGTAGTAACTGCCTGACATGATACACCTATATTAGGGAATATTCCAAAAAGAGTTTGTGATGCCTCCGTTCGCGGTGTGCTCTATTTATATGTTTTTACTCACTTATTGCTATATGCTAAAATATCGAGTCCGCCCATACTGGGATTATAATGATATCCCTATCGCTCTTTATTATCGATAATCTAAAGATTTTTTGCACTTGCCTACACTATAGAATCTGCTAGAAATGGTAAAATTGGCTTATTGGGGAATAGTTTAATGGTAGAACAGCGGACTCTGACTCCGTCAATCTTGGTTCGAATCCAAGTTCCCCAGCCAGTTGTATTGTAGCTTGCCAGCAGGTTTTGTATAATTTGCCACTAGGTTTTGTACCAATTTATTTTTTTCAAAGAGTTTTTAAGGGGTT
>NZ_JBHIPW010000009.1:0-2081 GCF_042196265.1 Bartonella sp. AP1QHHD | reverse complement strand
GAGCAAGCAAAACAGCAACGTTATAACGACGCGGCATAAAAAGAAAACCTTGTCACGTAAGGACGGACAAGGCTTTCTCAAGCTCATCAAACCTGGTGCTTTATTTGGTGTAAATTCAAGGCTTTCTCTGCTGAAGCAAGACTTAAGGCTGGCATTCAAGTTGTTCTGAATGTTTTTTACAATAAGGGCTATTTAAGCGTCTCTCAACACTTCGCTGAGGCGTGATAGAACCACTAAGAGGATACACCGGAATCCTATCATCTTGACAATTTTCACACCACTTTCCATTTTCACTTCTATAGTGGAAGCCAGATTGAAGCATACAAGTATGAATTATTGCCCATTCACCGAAACCTAATCCACTATTTTCTGTATCGGCATTATAAGGAGTTGGCTTACCACACTCTAACAATGCTTTTGCTACTTCAGTAGAATCTGCATCTGGCTTTTGCCATATAACAAAGTATTTTGAAGGAGGCTTTGAGTCACATCCAGCGATACTTAACAAAGCCATGCAACTCAACAGTTTTAAGATTTTCTTCATTTTTCCCCTCTTTCAATGGATTTATTTACGATAAAACAGAGCTCATAAACCTGTTGATATTTCCTGTCACCGCTGCTTAAAACAACGGTGAACAATATTGAGATGATTGGTTGAGAAAACAATCCCACCATTCCAAGCGAAGGCAAGGATGGCGGATTGTTGATCATCACTTAAGGCTTGCATTCAGGTTGTACTGGACTTCTTTTACAAAACGGGCTGTTTAAGCGCTTTTCGACACTTCTCTTCGGAATGACAGCACCAGGCTGACAAATGGGAAGGTTTTCTTCTCTAAATGTATAACACCAGTTTCCTCTCCCTTTATAATGGAATCCTGATTGAACCATGCAAGCATAAATTGTTGCATCCTCATTAATACTAAGCTTTCTGTTTTCTGAATCAATATCAAAAATGCTTGGCATTCCGCATTCTAACAAGGCTTTTCCTACTTCAGTAGAATCTGCACCTACCTTCTCCCACATACTCACATACTCTGGAGGAGGCTTATCAATGTTTTCAATGTCACATCCAGCTACACTTAATAGGACTATACCACTCAATAATTTCAAAATTTGTCTCATTTTTTCTTCCATAAATGCTCTAAAATTGAATAAGTTGAATTAATTTGTTTAGTAGGCGGTATTCCATAATTAGTTATACACGCTTTACTTGCATCACCATAACAATTATGGGGACTAGGATCATACCCGCCTAACGCCCTCCCTCCCTCTATCAATGGAGAGGTTGCTGTAGTCAATAAACTGGTTCCTACAAACAGCGTCATATATAAAGGATTTTTTATACCTTTCTCCAAAAGTGAAACATCTAGATTTAAAGGTACTTTATAAAAAGTAGGTGCATTGTAACCAAACAACGTGCTAATGGGGTCAGATGCATGGCTTTGTAAGTAAACATGATCATTTTTGCCATCGCTTACGACATATAATGCATTCGCTATAGATCGAGCATGATCCGCTGGTCCAAAAAGATAGATATCTGTTTTTTCTGCTATACCGTGAATGCCGCGCTTTTCAAAGTCACGCAGTCCATTGCCTACTGTTAAGCTACCACGACTATGCGCACTAACAATAGCCTTGTCATTACCATAACGAGAGGTAAAATCTTGGAATTTCTTGGCCGAATTACTCCATCCCCCAAAATACTCATAAATTGCTACCCCATACTCTACGAGCCTGTCTTTAGCTTGTGGGTGGTATGTAAAATAAAGGGGTTCATGCGCATTATCAGCTAATTGGACAGCACGATAGGCAGCCTCATCTGGTGTGTTAAAAATACCATTATAGAACATACGCCTGTTGCCATCAGAACCAGCTTGTAAATGCTTTTCTTCCTCTGGTTTTAAATAGCGATACAGAATTATTGGTTTTCCATCACTGCCTTTTATATACTCTCCATTTTCATCGGTTAAATAGAGGACATTGCCATTTTCATCATGCGCAATCTCACCTACTGGATGCTCTTTGACATTTGCGACTTCGCGCACTTTGTCCCAGTATCCCAATCCTTCATCCGATAAATC
>NZ_JBHIPW010000008.1:0-1135 GCF_042196265.1 Bartonella sp. AP1QHHD | reverse complement strand
CATTTCCGTAAACGTGTACACTTTCCCCTATAACAGAATTCCCATAAATCCGCGCATAGTCAAAAACCTTGGCATTATCTCGAACAGAAGCACCACCAACTTCGGCATAATCATAAACTTGTGCATTGTCATAAACGCGTGCATTCCCATAAACCCGCGCATCATCATAAACTTTGGCATCACCGTAAACGTGTGCATTGCCAAAAATCCAACAGTCTCTCTTATGGCTTAAGTTGCTCTCTTTTTCTATAAAACCGCCGAGGTCATCTTTTTTGACATATCCAAAGTCTCTTAAGGCTCTAATTCGGTGAAGAGTTCTTCCATCAAACACAATTTTTTCATCAGTAAATTCGTATTTTTTCATCTGGTTTGTTACCTAGTTGAGATTCTTTTATCGCCATCAATCCAGTCGTCCCAACATACACATGCTTCACCGTAAATTTTTGCATGACCGTAAACATGCGCATCACCGGAAACTTCTGCATTGCCGTAAACACGCGCCCTATCATAAATGTATGCCTTTTCGTAAACTTGTGCATTGCCATAAACTTCTGCATTATCAAAAACGTGCGGTTCACCGCAAATATATGCATCACCGTAAACTTCTGCATCACCGTAAATGCATGGTTCATCGCAAACTTCTGCTTTGCCATAAATACGAGAATTGTTGTAAACATGTGCATAACCGTAAACTTGTGCATTTTCGTAAACCTTAGCATCACCAAAAACCTTGGCATAACCATAGACTTTTGCATAATCCCCAATCCAGCAATTACCACGATGCGATAGGTTGTCTTCTTTCTCGATATAGCCTCCTAAATCACCTTTCTCGACGTTTCCAAAGTCTCGTAATGCGCGAATGCGGTGGAGAGTTTTGCCCCCAACTTCGATTGTTTCATCAGTAAGTTCATATTTCTTTTCCATAATGATAGCCTCTTAATGCATGCTTTGTCTTTTAAGCTCTTGAGACAGCACCCCCATGCCTTTTGTTGTGATTTTTGCTGAAGGAATGACTTTTTCAGTTCCATTTTCGGTTTGAATAGTGAGGGTTGAGCAATCCATTAGTCCTTTTTGGATTTTATCCTGATAAGGCAATAAGCGATCCCCGAAAGTGCGTCGATACACCCATCCTTTT
>NZ_JBHIPW010000007.1:0-81699 GCF_042196265.1 Bartonella sp. AP1QHHD | reverse complement strand
GATGTACGCAACACTTTTGGGCAGCCCATCATCTACACGCGAAAAGACAATCAGCAATCGTTTCAAATTACAGCGATTTACACCATTAAACATTCGGAATCGGACGCCGGTGGCAGAATCTCTACCACAATTGCAAGAAAGGAACTTGATCTTTGTATCAATGACATTGGAGGAATACCACCAAAACCTCAAGATAGTATTGTGATCATCTCTCCTGAAAATAACAAAGCCCCCTCTTCTCAAGAACACTTCACTGTTACAGATGTCCAAGCCTCTGAATCCGGTATGTATAAGCTTATCTTGCGGAAGCTAAAACAATGAGTAACCTTTGTCTTGTGTGTTTCAAAATCAATAAGGCTGCCCAAGAACTCGGATTACTGCTGCAAACCTTGGATTTGGAATAGCACTAAATCGGTAATTCCATGGTGCGCCGGTACGGTGACTGATGTGACATCCTTGGTATGTTATAGTTACTGATGCAATTCTTGCCCAAGTAGTCCTTTCATTATCTTCAGGGCTTTCAAATACAATAGCTTGATTTGTTACTAAAAGACGTCCTAAAATCGGAGTCTTTTCGCTAATATCGAAGGTAACGCGTTCTTGAACTCCCAACAGTTTTTCATTTTGTACTAAACGATAATCATATTCACTTGCGTCAAGTTCTTGAAACATTTCACATGCTTCCTCAAAATTAGAGGGAGGAATATCTGATTGCCACAGAGCAACTTCTTGCTCAAAGCTTTTTTCCTTTTTTGTCTCACGATAAGCAATAATAACAAAAATTAAAACAATAAGAATGGGTACTAATAACCATGGCGTAATAGTTACTGTTACCACAATGCCTCCAATCAGTAGAGCACAAAGGAGAACGATCTGTACCCTCTTTTCTAGCCGTTTTTTTTCAAGTTCCGGCGACATTTTATTAACAACTGATAAATCAGAAGAAGGATGGATATGCGGGGGAGGCATTAAAACCTGCTCTGAAACTTTTTCTTTAAAACGTTTGTTGCGTTTATCTTGCCAATGAACAAAAATAGACAATGCAATAAATGCAAAGAAAATTAACCTGAACCATCCCCAAAAACCTAGACCATCATTTTCGTCTGACTTTTTATCTTGAACATGGATACTTTGCTTATCAGTATTCTCAGGTAGTGCCTTTGTCACGCTTTCATTTTGAGTAGCAACATCTATTAATAAAGTCGAGGAGGAGGAAAAAATTTCATTATTGTACGCAACTTGATCTGGTTTGATTTTGTGAAAAAAAAACGCACCTAATATTGCAGAGCCGAGAAATAATAAGACTCTAATGCCAAGGGTTTTCAATCCATTTTTACGCCATTTTTTTATACACACTAAAACAAGTCCGACAACCATCACCGGTAACGACAACAAACATACGATCATCGCAATTGTATCAAGTATGTCGAGCATTATTTTTCCCCTCCACTATAAATAAAAAACTAAGCTGGAAAATCTAAAGTGAGTCGACAAATAAAGTAAATATGTGCTTATGATTTTTAGAAAAAAGTGATATTATTATAGGAGTATGAATAATCGAAACAGGAACCTAACGAACACCTTAAATACTAAGCAGATAAGCTACCGAGATAGTTTATTTTCGCACATTAAAGGCTTTGACTCATTGTATGTTACTCGCATATAGTGATCTTGTGGGTTTGGTTATGCTATAAAACGCCTTCACAGAAAAGCATAACGACGGACTTACTACCGTGTTTTTCAGTGCTCAGCTCTTTCTAATTAAAGAGTCAATGAAAAACGTCTAAGTAGTAAGGAGTTCATCATGAATACTCTATAGAAATTAAAGAACAAACTATTGGCCAAGTAAACAGTTCAAACTGTTAATGCACGTGAATTATATTGCGTTTTTGGAAATAAAGTCTGAATTTAGAAAACGGTGGAAAAGAAAAAGAATACCACATTACATTAGACATGGCTAAACATCTTTCGATTATAGAGTGTAATGACAAAGGGCATGAGGCACGTCAATACTTTAACAAATGTGAACGGCTTTTGAAACAAGTAACAACACCACAAGTTGACTACTCTAAACCCGAGGCATTGCTTGGGTGTTTTGAATCATCTACAAAGCTAAATCGAGCAAAAGGATAACACCATTGCTGAATTGACTCCAAAAGCAAAAGCTTTGGAAGGTTTAAAACGCTCTGATGGTTTGTTCGGTCTTATTGAAGCAGCAAAGATGTTAGAAGTACGACCTAAGGACTTAACGGATTACTTGCGTAAACATGATTGGATATATCGATGGGCTCCAGGGGCGCCTCTGTTACCTTATCAGGACAAGATCAAGAAAGGATTCATGGATTGCCCTGCTATTACCATTCAAAGACCGGATGGTACAGAAAAGGTACTCCCTTCAACGAAAATCACATCCAGAGGATTAGCATGTTTAAGAGAGCAAATCTTTGGGGGTGTGCAATGAATACCAGTATCGATTTTTTGTGCGATTTATGGATGGCATTGTTTCAGTTTTCCAATCATCACAGCATTGGAGATGAGGATTGCACTGCCATAATTGAGATTATGGGCATGGTGGAAAAAGCTTTAGTTTTTAAACTTCAAGATGAAGTGCCTAATATTACAAAGATTTTGGCAGCTCTTACAGATTTTGGCGATTCAGAGTTTCCTACAGTTATGTTGCCTTTATTGCGAGCTTACGAACCAGATCTAGAAAACCCCATTAAAAAGGTTGCTTAAGTACCTCCCTTCCCCATCTTTAAAGGTGGGGAGAAGATCAAGAGGCTTCTTTAGGTAAGAATTCAAAATGAACAGATTTAAAATCAGTTAAGTCATAATCAGTAAGGTTGCAGTATCAACAAAGTTTTCTGCTTCTTCATCCGTCTTGAAAACGGGTATTTGTTTTAATTTAGAGGTTTTCATAAGAATTAGTTTTCTTTTAGTACGTATAGACTTTTAAAAGATTCAAAGCTTAGAAGAAATGTATCTGTTTAAACTCACACCATTTTCAGCGGCTTGTATTGAAAGTTTTCTATGGAGTTCTGGTGGTATTCTTAATTGAAACTTGCCACTATATTTACCATGTGACAAAGGCAGAGGAACTTCTTCTCCATTATGTTGCATGTCCTCAACAACTTCTGAAACAAGGTCCATAATACCTTTTAAAGCTTTCTCTGCTTGAGCATCTAACCATGAAAGGGATGGGAATTCTGCACACAATCCGACATATTCCTCATCTTCTTGCGACCACAAAACACGATATGTATAATGATTATTGTTCATGTTTCATCCTTTCTATCGCTTGTAAGATTTGTTTGACTTGATAAGCTTTTGCTTTGTTACTAGAATCTTTTTGAATATTCACACGTGGGTCACCAAGCCACAGGGTTTTAAAAACAAAGTGGCTTTTACCATTGTTCCGCGGTTTTCCAAAAAAATGTACACACACAGCCAACAAATCTGAAAACTTGATGTTCTTTGGTGATGCTTTCATCAAGCTGATTATTTTTTCAACTTTATTGTTCATAACCAATAATAGTATCATTATTAATCCTAGTCAATCATTTTTAGAAATAGCGTCAACTAACAAGAGCCTTTTGTAACTCGACACTGTTAAAAAAGCTCAATCAAGGTGAATATGAAGCTGTCCCTGCAGAGCTACAGAAATGGACCAAAGCAGGCGGAAAGCGTCTTGAAGGTCTCGCACACCGGCGTGCAGCAGAAGCAGGCTTATGGGCGAAAGGTGCTTTTGTTTCCTCTAACTACCAAACCGTAGAAACGCAAGCACCAACGGGACTTTTTAAAGCTGAAGCTCTTGCACCAGTTATTGGTTTTTTTTCAGGGCTTGGAGGCTTATTAGCAGGCAATGGTCCAGTGCAATGGGCATTTGCTACCATTATGGTTTTAGCCGCATGTGCTGGCATTTTCTTTGTTGCTAAACGTTTTCAGGAACACCGTTTATGATCTTATGGATGAAAAGAAATCTACTGTTAATAGGCGCGGCTCTAGCCGCTTTTTTTATGGCTTTGGCAAAAGCTTTTACCCTTGGAAAAAAGGCAGAACAGCAAAAGCAAACAGAAAAAACCTTAAAAGCAGCAACAACACGGCTGGAGGTGGAAAATGAAGTTAATCAGAAAAGTGATACTGATGTGCGTACTGCTCTCTCTCGTTGGTTGCGGGACAAATAAGTATGTCTCTTGTGTTGGTTGGTTGCCAATTTATTTAGAGAGGCAAGATGTTAACGTCATCAGTTCCAATTTAGCAAGAGATATCTTAAAGCATAACAAGCAGGGCGAACGTGTGTGTGGGTGGAAACATGGCTAAGAAAAAAACAAAAGACGATACAGAGCTTACAGAAGGAGAAAAAGAAATCCTTCAAGAAATTATCATGACCTACAAAAGTATAAAAGTGATGTCACGTTATACGAGATGGATTGTACTCATTATACTCTTGCTAGCGCTTGATTTTTCACGTCTTATAGATGCATTGGTAAATATTTTTACACAAAAACCAAATATCCGACTCTAAATACATTCTGAGATGTGCGAAACTGTTTAGCAAATGAATTATCAATTTCGCGCGTCTCGCAGATGCAAGAAATAATGTCGTTTTACACATCTCAAACAGTGGTTTTCAAAACATTAACAATTTGATCCCCTTAGGTCGCTCCTGTTATAAATGCAGCCCACTGTTCCATAAGGGTATGTCGTTGTTCTAAAAAATCTGTCCGCATATAAGCTTTTGTCACTGAACTCCCAACGGAATGCGCAAGAACAGTTTCAGCAATCTCAAATGGTGTTGACGTTGTTTCTGCTATCCAATCACGAAGACTAGATCTGAAACCATGGGGTCTATAATCAAAACCTTTGTCTTTCATGAATTTAGAAAGTGTTACATCAGATATAGGCTTTCCAGAACTCCCAGCAAATAAAAAACCATTTTTTTCAAAGGGGAGAGATTTTTCAATCACTTTTAAAGCTTCATCACTCAATGGCACGCGAAAATCTGAAACCTTTCCTACAATGCCCTTCATATTTTCTTTTGGTATCGTCCATATATCTTTATCTATTTGTTCAAGACGCAAATAGCGCAATGGATACGACCGTACTCCAGTCAAAATAAGCAACTTCAGTGCTAAATTTGAAAGAATCTTATCATCCAAGCTTTGATAAAATGCCGGAACTTCCTGCCATGGCATAGCAGGAATATTTTGAACATTTTGAATAAATTTTCCCAATAAAGCTTTTGCTTTTGGTACCAATTGCATGTCCACATCTATACCACGTGCTGCGGCATGTTTTATAGCAATATTCAAACGTGATAAAGCCTTGCTCGCTGTTTCATTTTTTGTTTTCCAAATAGGCAACAAACACTCTTTTATATCAAATTGCGTTAATTCAGTAATTGCTATATCCCCAAGTTTAGGAAAAACATGCAATGTAAGAGGTGCTAACCACCTTGCTGCTTTACCTTCATTTTTCAATTCGCTTTTTTTGGCTTCAAAAGCACTTAAAACTATTTTTTGTAAAGAAATACTATCAACTGCCTGCCGTAATTTTTCATTTTTCCTTTTACGAATCGGGTCAATACCTTGGTGCAAAAGGTCACGGCAAGCTGTAGCTTTAAGCCTCGCTTCTTTCAAAGATACAACGCTACAAGAGCCTAATCCCATTTCACGACGTTTTTTATTGAAATCAAATCGAAAAATCCAACGCCCTTGATTTTGGGCTGTTTTGATAAGCCATAGCCCAGCTCCATCAGCATATTTTCCTTTAGATAGATTTTTTACAGATAAGACAGACAGTCTATCACGTGTTCTCGTTCTGCTAACCACCTTCTGAACCACCTTTTAAAAACCACCTTCTGAACCACCTTTTGAATCGCACTTGGAGCGATTTCATTTGATAGCAAGATTATATACAAAAGGCAATTTTATAAATAAAATCAAATAAAAACAGTTAGTTATAAATATAGAAAAAAGTAAAACGCGCAATCAGGTGATAGCGTAGAGAATTCTAAATAAAGAAAAAATAGGTGCACGCCGTCCGCACCACTCTATGTGAATTTTCTTTATTTTCTCATTACTTAGATAGTAAAAACTCTCTTTAAGTTTACTGTTTGCAACTCTATAACGGTATTATAAAGTGATAACTGTAATAATATGAAAGACGAAGCAATCCTTCTTTGCCAACAAATGTTTCAACCACACCTCGTGAACTAAAAATTTTTTATTCTTAACAATTAAGAATCTGAGTAACTCTTCCTTACCTCCTCATTCTCACTCAAAGTCAAAGCCCCCCTTTTTTCACCATAAAATAGTGTTTACAATGCATAAAATTAAAAAATAAAGGCCCTATCGAAGAAATAGGACCTCTTAAATTTAAGCTCCTTTATCCTACAAAATTAGAATTTGTAAGCTATTCCTGCGCGAAAATCATTCGTCTTATACTTAACTTCAATCTCGTCTTTAAATTTCCTTTTACCAAAATCTGAGTAACGATATTCCGCACGCACAACAAGATGATCTGTCATTGCAAAATCAACACCACCACCGAGAGTATAACCAATCATCGTTTTTGTTACATCCGATGTCCTATTAAATGGCTCACCTCCCGTAATTACTGTCGACAAAATATCTTGAAACTGTCCATAAGCAACACCACCAGCAATATAAGGCATCACATGCCCCGCAGAAAACCCAACACGCACCCGTGTAGCACCTGTCCATTTTTGTTTTAACGTATGATTAAACGTTAAACTGTCTTTCTCTTCTTTATCCTCTGCAGAAGAGCGAGAAAAGTCTCTACCCTGTCTTCTGACAAGTTTTGCCTTTTTTCGACTTTTTCCTTCTGTACCTAATTCCTCAGTATCAGTACCCGATCCTTCAGTACCCGATCCTTCAGTGCCCGATCCACCAGTGTTAGGACCACCTGCACTCGTTTCATCAGCCTGAAATCTTGTTTTTGTATCCTTTTTTTCCGTTAAAAGCATATCCGTATCAATCCCCACAATAAAATTATTACCGAGATCAAAATTAACACCCGCATAAAAACCACCTATAAATCCAGAAAGCTCAGGCATATACTGCTTCTCGACAGGCACCCATGGTTTACTTTTACTCTCCTCATCGGGATAGAGAGGAATATCAACATCACGCGTTATTGCAGAAGTCTTACTTGAAAAGCCACCAACTTGCCCCCCGAAATAAAAACCTGCCCAAGAAAAAGGTGAAGAAGCAACAACTTCTGAGGCAACATGTAATGGCTCTTCGTGAGCCACCACATCTGCAGCCTGTACTATAGAAGGTGAAATCAAAGAAAAAACAGATGCTGTTATAAATTTTGTATTCATAAAATTATACCCCATTGCTAAATTTAAATATAATCAAAAATCACATTTAGAAAAACAAAGTTTTATAAAATCTTATGCTGTAAAATTGCATTTACTCCTTTATATTTACATTTAAATTTATCACTATAATAATATATCATTACACCAAAATTTAATATTATCAAATAAATTTTAAAATATTAGAATAATGAATACTTTAAATAATAAATATTTAATAAAAATACCTATTATATTTTTAAAAGGATGAAATATAAAACATTTTGTATCAAAAATACCGCAAAAAAAATCACAAAATAGTATATTTTATGCCTTTTTAATGAAAAAAATCTAAAAATGATGTAATTATTTTTAGAGAATCGATGTTCATTAACAATATTATAAATACCTCAATATTCTTACATCCAAAATGCATACTGTAGATTCTACATAGTATAAAAAAACATCCATTTTATACTAAAATCATACTTTTTTTTACCATTTTCTAAAGGATGAGATTATTAATACGACAATATCATTATCCTTCTAAATCTTGTCCCCAAACAAAAATTCTCAATCATTTTATTTAAAAATTGCTCTTCCCCTACTGATTTCTATAATATCATCTGCCTTTATTGCAAAACGGTCTTTATTAGGAAAAGTTATAAAACATCCCTTCATACAAATTGTAATTTTTTGATGAGTATTTAAAGAAATTTTTGAAGGTATACTTCCTTCAACAACAATAAGAGATTGTATCTTTAAATCATTATTCTTCACTGTTGCAGCAAAAGCTGTTATGGTAAAAATACTTAATAGAATAACTGTAATCAAAATATAAGTATATTTTAGCATTCTAAGATTCCTTCCTCAGCAAAACGCTTATATAGGCTAAATCGAAGAGCATTGGTTACATGAGAAGATAAGGTAATATTAGGCACATAAATAGCCAAATTAAAGGAAAAACTCTTACGATCAAATGCTGTAAAACTTACCTGTGGGATAGGATTTTTTAAAACGCCTTCTGTCGCAGAAGCAATCTCTAACAAAATTTCAGCAACATGCTCTGGAGCAACCTTAGATGATACAGTAACTGGTATATCAATTCGTCCTACTTTATTACGTCGTGTCCAATTACTAACGTTGTTATTAATAAGGCTTGAATTGGGAATAATAATCGTCTTACGCTGAATGGTCTCAAGTTCCGTTGCACGCACACTAATACGCTTAACAACCCCCCCTACTGATCCAGATTCTATATAGTCTCCTATTTTAAATGGTCTTCCAACTAAAATAATAAGTCCAGAGACAAAGTTTTGGACAATATTCTGTAAACCAAAACCTATACCAAGTGAAAGTCCTCCAGCAATAAGAGCGAAATTTCTAAGATCCAAACCTGCCATTGATAATCCGGTCAAAGCAGATACAACAACGCCTCCATAACTTATCACTGTTTTGATAGAATTACGTATACCAGAATCGAACTCTCCATGAACCAACACCACATTATCTAACCAACCAATAAATCGGCGAATAAGAAACCAGCAAACACAAAAAGAAATAATTCCTGTTACAAGAGAAATCAAAGAAAGACTAATATTTCCAATCTGAAAACCGGTCACCGATTGCCACAAAACTGCTTTTAAATCAGAATAGGAAAATCCAAACTGTACAGCAATTGGCATTGCACAAAATATAACAACAAATAAATTGAGAAAAACGCTCATAAAAACTCCCAATTGATTCATCGTTTTTTCTTCTAAATGAAACCTCTGCATCAAAAGATGACCAACCGTTGTTTTCATAAATTGGTCTTTAGTTCCAAGTGCTTGAGCGCTTTGTATTCCTAAATACATGAGAACTAAAAATGCTCCATCAATCATAATTTGCTGCGTAATAAAACGCGCAAATCCAACATAACCTAAAAAATTCAATACAAAGAGCAGTAACCCCAAGCCAATAAGAGGAATGCGTATATAAAATGGCCAAAAGTATGGCTCTTTTTTTTCTTCTTGAACACGCCTACGTCTAAACCGCAAAGGTACAAATGATATTATAAATAGCAATATCGCTACAAGAAAAACAGCAATAAAACTTTTAGCAATTGTCAAAGATAGAGGCGCTGAAATGATTTGATAAATACTATCAAGAACAGCGTCAAATGCCAAAATACCCCCTAAAGACGTGAGTAAAATCACTAATTGATAAGCAGACGATGGTGCAATACTGAGAAGACGCACATGGGGCCTATTCGATGATAGAAGAACAACAGCTAATCGATTGATTAAAAATAATAAAATAATTTGACAACCTATCATATCAAAAACTGTTGTAAGTTTACCTGGATCTAAGTTAAAACTACGAAACAAAAACAACACAAGATAAACGCAAAGAATACATACAAGTGAAGGTAAGAGAACTGAAATAAAGGCGATCAATAAGCGTTGTAAATAAGATATTTCCTCATTAGACTTCATAAAGTGGCAATACACATGAACAAGAACTTTTTGAGAAAAATACGAAAGTCCCAAAGTAATAAAAAGTGGAATTAAAAAGCAAAGAAATAGTTGTAAAAACTTGAAGTAAAATATAAAATTCCACCAAGAATTTAACAACACAAGAAAATCTGATGAAGCCTCTTTTGTTTTTTGGGCGAGATGTTTAACCATCGGAATCGAAAACTCAAGCCTATACGTAAGCGTGCGTTTAAAAAGCTCCCGAGATTGAGAAATAGAAAGTTCAGCTATTCTATTTGCCGCTAAGAAAATTGCTTCAAAACGAAGCATGATACTGTTAATTTTAGCTTTTTGCTCTATCAAGTAGGAATATTCCTTCACTGAGCTTTTCAGTTTTTTCACGTCACGATGGAGCTCCATTAATTGATCAAGAAGTGTATTAATCTCATTAAGAGGAGGACGCAAAACAAATGCTGCCTCAATAGCACGTTCACTGATATCTTGTGCACGTAACCGTAATTCTTCTAAAGCACGCTCATCTTCTGGCTTTCTGTCAAAATCTCTTTTTAAAGTTTCAGTATTTTCTTCAAGAGTCTCAATAATCAACTGTTGTTGCTGAATAATTTCATCAACTGAATAAGAAGCTATTGTTTGTTCGACAATTGTATTTTGTGCCCCCCTATTACCCCATGCACCAGAATTAAATACAAAGATAATCCCCAAAAGAAGGAAAAGTATGTGGATGTTTTTTCTACAAAATGAATACATATCTACCTTATGAGCACAAAAAGGATTTTATTTCTCTCTTTTAAATATGGTATAAAGTAGATATTTTCAACTTTTATAGAATAATCTTATAAAAGCTTTCCCTTATCCTATAATACTGATAATAAGATAAAAGAATGATAAATAAGCTGAACTCAATAAGATTAAAGAAGGCACTCTAGCATGTTTTTTTTGCACCTTTATTGCAAAAAAGAAGATTTTCTTCCTTTGACAACCTGGATTTTTCTATCCAGTTTAGGTGTATTCTTGACCAGCAACCTAGAAACGCGTGCTTATTTAATCAAACAATCACACACCAATAACGTCATTAAAACGAATAGATTTGATTTACATCATAAGTGTGATCATGTGAATGTTACCACAACTGAAAACAAAAAACTTGTAACACTCCATACAGAATCTATTTTTATGAGGACCTTTCAAAAAATCCTAACATTGGATTTCTTTTTAATAAGGATTCCAGCTGTTGACACACGATTTCGTAACGTTAAAATACAATATTTCTCAAATAAACGCGCTCCTCCCAATGAACACACTTAATTCTCTTCCTTGAATATAAAAACGATCATCTTATTTTACTTGTGCTTTTAACTTTGAATAACTGTTAGATTGCCTATTTACGGAATATATCATGCGTACACCTGGTTGGTTAACTACCCTTTATTGTTTTATTCTTTTAAGCAGCATTTATGTTGCCTTACCCAATTTATTTTCACACGAACAAGTTAAAAACTCGAAATTCTTACCCGACACCCGTGTAGCACTTGGTCTTGACCTTCAAGGAGGCTCTTCTCTCCTGCTCGAGGTTGATAGCAAAACGTTAAAACGCGATCAGTTACATATAGTTTTAAGCAATGTGCGCAATGTATTGCGTGAAAAACAAATCCGCACCTCAAGTGTGCGTATCGTTGAAGATAGCGTTATTGCCCTTATTTCTGACCCATCGCAAACTGAAAAAGCACTCTCTGCTTTGAAAACATTAATAACCCCCATACACAGTAGCTTTGGCACAACAGAACATAACATCACGATCAGTGCTCAAAATGAAACTCTCCGCATCACATTAACAGAAGCTGGTATAAAAGACCGTGTCAGCAATGCTATTGAACAAAGCTTAGAAATCATCCGTCGTCGTATAGATCAAGTTGGTGTTTCAGAACCAGCCATCCAAAAGGTTGGAAATGATCGTATTATGGTCCAATTGCCTGGACTACAAGATCCAAAACAACTGCGTGATCTTTTAGGAACAACCGCTAAGATGAGTTTTCATCTTGTTCCTTCTAATGTGGACCCCAATAATCCCCCTATAGGTGTTTCTATTCTCCCTGGATACACTGATGCAACACAACATTATGCAATTTATGATCAAATTGCTTTAGATGGAAATGTCCTGAAAGATGCCCGTGCAGGTTTTGACCCCCAAATACCAGGACGTTCCATTATTTCATTTACGCTAGATTCCGCTGGCGCAAAAATATTTGCTGATATAACACGACAAAATATTAACCGTCCTTTTGCCATTGTTCTGGATAATAAGGTTTTAACCGCTCCGACCATTAATAGTGTCATTCCCAATGGACAAGGTCAAATTACAGGAAACTTTGACCCCAAAGAAGCCTCAACTCTGGCTGCTCTGCTTCGTGCTGGTTCCCTCCCCGCACCACTCACGGTCATTGAAGAGAGAACTGTAGGTCCAAATCTTGGTGCTGATGCCATCCAAATGGGACTTTACACCGGCATAATTGGCTTTATTCTTGTTGCAATTTTTATTTTTCTTCTCTATCGTATTTGGGGATTAATTGCCAATATAGCGCTAGCTCTGCATACAATTTTAACATTTGCTGCACTGAGTCTTTTGGGAGCTACGCTTACGCTGCCTGGTATTGCTGGTATTATTTTAGGTATCGGTATTGCCGTTGATGCTAATATCCTTATCAATGAACGTATCCGTGAAGAAAGTCGAAAAGGTGTGGGTGCTTTTGCAGCCCTAGATCGTGGATTTAAACACGCTTTTGCAACCATTGTTGATGCAAATGTTACAGCAATTATAGCGACCGTCTTACTATTTTGGTTCGGGACCGGTCCCGTTCGTGGTTTTGCCGTAACAATGTTGCTTGGTATTATCATCTCCATGTTTACAAATATCACCATTGTACGCATCATCATGATTTGGATCGTTCGTAAATGGAAAATTAAAAAATTGCATATTCACTCTGCTTTCAACATCATGCCACAAAACACAACTTTCCACTTTATGAAAGCACGTTTCATTGGTATTGGTGTCTCAATTGTTTTATCAATGGCTTCAGTTTTTCTCTTTTTTAAGCCTGGATTGAATTTTGGTATTGATTTCATTGGCGGAAGCCAAATGAGTATTACCACGAAAGGACCAGCAGATCTAGCAACTCTGCGTTCCAAGCTTTCTACTCTTAATATTGGTGAAGTTACCTTGCAAAATATTGATAACGAAAATACCGTATTAATTCGCATGCAGAAACAAAGCGGTGGCGAAGCACAACAAACCACCGCCATTGATAAGGTCAAAACAGCTGTACAAAATATCTATCCCGATACCACATTCGATCAAATAGAAGTTGTTGGTCCCAAAATTTCAGGTGAGCTTGCCACAGCTGCTTTTACTGCTGTTATTCTTGCAGCTATTGCCATGTCTCTCTATATATGGTTACGCTTCGAGTGGTTCTTTGCCATTGGAGCAATTATCACTCTCATTCTAGACACCACAAAAATGATTGGCTTTTTTGCTTTATTTCAATTTGATTTTAATTTAACGGCTATCGCCGCACTCTTAACAATTGTTGGATATTCTATAAATGATAAAGTTGTCGTCTATGATAGGATGCGCGAAAATATGCGTCTTTATAAAAAAATGCCGTTGCGCGAACTGATTGATCTGTCCATTAATCAGGTTCTTGTACGTTGTTTTTTTACATCAGCCACAACAATTCTTGCGATGCTCCCCATGGCGATATGGGGTGGAAGCGCTGTTCATAATTTTGCATTACCCATGGTCTTTGGGATTATTATTGCAACATCATCCTCTATCTTTATTGCTGCTCCTATTTTACTCCTGCTAGGAAATTGGTGGCGTGAGCGAAATAATCGTGCAAATATCAAAGTGAAATAAAAATGCCCTTTAATGCGTATGGTACATCTCGCCTCTCTTCTCATAGAAATATAGTCGTTTTCATTCATTCGCTTTTTGATCAAGAATAGTAAATAATCCATGCTCCACGACACACCACTTATCACAACTATTGTTGCAGGCTTATGTCTAGCATTTCTCTTGGGAATGATTGCTAGCCGTTTACGTATTTCACCACTTGTAGGCTATTTGTTAGCTGGTGTTATTGTGGGACCCAATACAGGCGGATTTAAAATAGATTCCGTCATCATTAATCAACTTGCTGAAATTGGTATTATTTTGCTGATGTTTGGTGTTGGGCTCCACTTTTCATTAAAAGACCTTTTATCTGTCAAAGCTATTGCTGTCCCCGCTGCTATTGCACAAATGGCATTTTCTACTTTTCTAGGTTTGTGCCTTGGTCTGATTATGGGATGGGGCTTTAGTGGTAGTTTGATCTTCGGTCTTGCTTTATCCATAGCAAGTACCGTTATCCTGCTACGTGCTTTGCAAGAGCGTCATCTTATTGAAACAGAAAAAGGACGCATTGCCGTTGGATGGTTGATTATTGAGGATTTAGCAATGGTCCTTATACTTGTCCTCATCCCTTCCTTGGCAAGTGCCCTCAGCAATACCAAAAAAGAAGCGTTGGATCCTCTTGTTCAATGGTTGGATTTAAGTATTTGGGGTATTTTTGGTCTCACCATCCTAAAAGTAATTGTATTTATTGCACTTATGCTCGTCATTGGGCGACGCGTTATCCCATGGCTTTTAAAAATGAGCGCACAATCGGGATCACGTGAATTATTTCGTCTTAGCGTCTTTGCTATTGCATTAGGAGTAGCTTTCGGAGCCGCTCATTTATTTGGAGTTTCTCTTTCTCTTGGTGCTTTTTTTGCTGGTATGGTCATGAGCGAATCAGAATTAAGCCACCGTGCCGCGGAAGAATCTTTACCACTGCGCGATGCTTTTTCTGTTCTCTTTTTTGTTTCTGTAGGCATGTTATTTGACCCCGAGAAACTCTTAACTCATTTTTTCCCTCTCTTAGCAACCTTATTCATTATCGTAATCGGAAAATCTGCTGTTGCCTTTTTCATCGTTAAAGCTTTTCGCTATTCTAATGCAACAGCTTTGACTATTTCTGCAAGCCTTGCCCAAATCGGAGAATTTTCCTTTATCCTTGCTGGTTTAAGTTTAAGCTTAGGACTTTTAAACAATGACGCTCATGATTTAATTCTTGGAGGAGCAATTTTTTCTATTTTGCTCAATCCTCTTGTTTTCATTGCCTGTAATAAAATTAAAAAACGTCTAGAAAAAAATTCTGCATCTTCACAAAATACCCAAACAATTATTGATATTGATCCACAAGATCCTGACCAAGATTTTTTACCGATGACCTTAAAAAACAACCATATCGTAATTATTGGCTATGGTCGTATCGGTAAGTGTGTTGCATTATCTTTAATAAATAGAGGTGAACCTATAGTGATCGTAGAAGAATCAAAACGCCTCTCTGATAAAGCGATTGCAGATGGCTTTGAGGCTATTTGCGGCAATATCATTCAACAAGAAATAATGAACGCAGCAAATATAAATAATGCACATAAAGTTGTTATTACAATGCGAAGTACCATTGAAGTAGGAGAATGTATCGTGAATATCCGTGATATGAAGAAAGATATCCAGATAATCACACATGCATTATCCGACACAGAAACAACATATCTCATTGATTTAGGTGCTGATGTTGTAGTAACAGATGATGAAGAAATTGCCAATGGCATTATAGAGTATATAACAGAACGAAGATCTGTAAGGAATATGCTCAATCATGAAAATTTACAGAAAACATAAAATGGATACAGAATCGTGAAAATAAAGCAATTTATATGGCCATTGATTGGTATCTTAGCAATGCTGGTATCTATTCGAATTCTTTACATGAAGCTCTCTGCCATTTCATTTGGGGATGTATTGGAGCGCTTGAGCAATTTAAATGCACAGCACTGGTTATTAGCCTGTTTATGTTCTCTCCTAGCTTATGCTGCTCTTGCTGGATATGATCGAATTGCCTTGCAACATCTAGGCCATAAAATTTCTTGGATTTTTATCGCTATATGTTCATTTACAACCTACGCTCTTTCACACAATATCGGTGCTTCAGTTTTTTCTGGTGCCGTTGTACGCTATCGCGCCTATAAAATGAAAGGATTAAACGGAACAGAAATCGCAATATTAGTAGGTTTTTGCTCTTTTACTTTTGTAATCGGCACAATCTTACTTTTGGGAATCGTTTTGGTGCTGCAACCCGAAATTATCACCCTCATTCATAAAGAACTTCCTGAATGGCTCGGAACAACGGCTGGAGCAATTTTACTCAGCTGTATAGCACTTTATACGTTTGGCAGCTGGCTTCAGTTAAAACCCTTACGCTTGGGGAAGAAAATTCAACTTTCCTATCCACGACTGAAAATTGTTATTCAACAGCTTCTCATTAGCCCTCTAGAGCTTTTAGGAGCAGCAGGAATTATATATGCTGTTCTCCCACATAACGCAGATATTCATTTTATCTCTGTTCTTGGTGTTTTCCTAGCATCTTTTACGATAACTCTTCTCTCTAATGCTCCAGCAGGAGGAGTAGGAGTTCTTGAAGCTCTCTTCATAACAGGCATGCCCAATATAAATCCAACCAATGTTATTGCAGCACTTATTGTCTTTAGAATGTTTTATTTGATTATACCCCTCATCCTTTCATTATTTGTGGTCGTCATTTTTGAGGCGCAACAATATTGGAAAAGAGCCCCCAAAACACCACCTGAATAAATAAAAGGCTATCAATGACTTCTTTTTTATGTACCTATAAAAGAACAAAACACCATCGTGTTACCAATTTACATATCTTTTTTAAGAAACCTCTCTCAACGCTCTTCTCCATTACACAACAATACCCGTAAATGGTATAATAGTAAAGCTATTGTTGCACCAACATCTTTATACTTAATAAAAGAGCAAGCCTGCGCCATTATACTATTTTTCCAATGTTATGATAACTTTTAGCACTTAAGAACATTAATAAGAATTATTTTTATGCCTTTCTTCAATAGTCTTTATCCACACGTTAATCCCATTTATGATGCACAAATGAATGATTTTAATTAATTTATTATAAGAGGGATTGAAACAAAAGAAGTTTATGATAGTAAAGTTTTTTCAAACAAAGAATAATCAATTCTTTATAAATCAATATATTATAATGAATCTGAGTGGCTTTCTTAATATTTATATTTTTAGAGGTTTAGCTAACGGAAAGACAGCATAGCGTAACCACACAGCTTAATATTTTAAAACTTTAAGCCTCATTAAAGTTTATTGTCTTTCGTTTAACAGGTATTATCTTTAAACAATTAAACTGATCTAATTTTATTACTTGTATGTCCATATAACTACTTTTTATGTCCAGATAACTACTTTATTTTATCTTGATTTACCCTCTTGGAATACTGATGATTATTACAGAAGTTTTTTGTTTAAGCGGGAGAGTTATCAAAAAATATCCACGCTGCTGACACAACTAAAGTGTAAAGTTTCTTCTGTCTTTAAACAATATGCTAAAAATCCAAAAAAATTTTAATCAATTTATATTAAAAGAAGTGAAAACTGTTGATTTTTATACCCCTTTAAATAACACAATTGTCGGTAAGAAGCTTCTCCTTACCAATTGCAACTTAAAAAAAAGAAACAATACGCATTAAAAGATCTTTAAATGTCCTTTGGAAGTTCTTTGAGTCCCCTAAAAAGTACAAAAACCGATGACTAAGCTATATCAACAATCTTCACTTTTAAACAAACAGATATGGGGAAATCCTACTGCCCAATTTTATTTAGCAACTCATACCTTAAAAAAATTACGCAATCAATAAGTTATTTACAGTATAAAATAAAATGGTGGGTGATGAGGGGATCGAACCCACGACCCGCTGATTAAGAGTCAGCTGCTCTACCGACTGAGCTAATCACCCATAAGCTTCTCAAAAGACGAGAATGAGCGTTTCTATAACGCTCCTAAGGATAGATGTCCAGATATTTTGTTGTTTGTTATATAAACTCATTGTCTGTAAGGTTAAAAATATGATATTCACCACTTGATCTTATATAAAAATAAACCCATTATAAGAAGCTTTATAAATAAATGTTCTGATTGTTATACAGAACCTATAGTTAGAGGATTATCGAGCATAATGCCCGAGCGAAAATTAGAGGAACCTTCTTGTGATTGTAAGTGGGATGGGGCATTATTTTGTTTTATCAACAATCACATGCATTCAAGCAATATTGTGCTGTTTTTTTCTTTGAATATAAGTTTTTTACATTGAATGTTCATGATCCAATATACGAATAAAAGCCTATGATTTTTTTTTGTCAATCGCGCGCTTTTAAGCTTCTAAAAGGTAAGGAATGATGGAATGGATCACTGATCCCCATGCGTGGTTTGGTTTGATCACGCTGGTTTTTCTCGAAATTGTTTTAGGAATAGATAACCTTATCTTTATTGCAATTTTAGCTGAAAAATTGCCACTGCATTTGCGTGACCGCGCACGCTTTATAGGTCTTACTTTAGCATTAATTATGCGGCTTTTTCTTCTTACCGTTATTGGATGGGTTATGAGACTCGATAGGGTAATTCTTTCACTTTCATCTTTTGTATTTAGTTGGCATAGCTTTATTTTAATCGGTGGTGGAGCCTTTTTGCTCGCAAAGGGAACGCTAGAATTACATGAAAGGTTAGAAGGAGTATCACATGAAAGAAAAACAGGCGTTGGTTATGCTGTTTTTTGGCAAGTAATCGTCCAAGTCGTGGTGCTGGATGCCGTTTTTTCACTAGACAGTATTATTACCGCAACAGGTATGATTGCAAAAGAGCAGGCAGCAGTTATGTATATCGCAGTCATAGCTGCTATGGGAGTAATGATGTGCGGATCTGGTGCTCTTATGCGTTTTATTAATCGTCATCCCACTATTGTAATCCTTTGTCTTGGTTTTTTGATGATGATTGGTTTTACTCTCATTGTTGAAGGATTTGGTTTTCATATTCCAAAAGGGTATTTGTATGCTGCTATTGGTTTTTCTGTTCTTATCGAAGCTTTTAATCAAATTGGACGTCGTAACCGTGAAAAAATGATTAAAACGAATGATCTACGCAGTAGAACAGCTGATGCTGTTTTGAGGCTCTTAGGAGGAGGAAGCAAAGATAGTCACCTTGCTGAGACTGTAGATGTTATTGCTGAACAGGCCGCAGCTTCTGAGTTGTTTAGACCAGAAGAAAAGGAGATGATTCGTGGTGTTCTCGATTTAGCTGATCGCCCTGTTCGCTCTATCATGTCGCCGCGTAATGAAATTGAGTGGTTAGATTTAAATGCTGATGAAAATGAAATGCGTGAAGAATTACAAAAGGTTAAACATAGCCGCTTAATTCTTGCGCGTGAAAAAGTGGATGAATTTGTTGGCGTTGCATTGACAAAAGATCTTCTTTTGAATTTGGCTGAGGGGAAAAAGATTAATTGGAAAAAAGCTATGCGAGAACCCCTCGTTGTTCATGAAAATACAAGTGTTTTACGATTGATGGAGCAATTACGTCATTCTTCGATTCAGCTTGCAATTATTGTTGATGAGCATGGATCTTTTGAAGGAATTGCAACACCAACCGATATTCTCGAAGCTATTGCAGGAGACTTTCCTGATGACGATGAAGAACTCATGATCGCAGAACAACTTGAAAATGGCAGTCTTCTTGTTGAGGGATATGCTGATATCCGCCGTTTAAGTGGTTATCTTGGGCGTAACCTTGTGGATGAAGCAGATCGTTATACGACTCTGGCAGGCTTTATGCTTTGGCAGTTTGGTCATTTACCAAATGAGGGAGAAAGCTTTGAAACTGATGGTTTACACTTTAAAGTGATTGAAATGGAACGCCGAAACATATCTAAAATCCTTATTTCTCCACTTGTATCACCAGAAAAAAGCTAATTCTTTTTATAAGCAAAATGAATAAAAAGATTTTTTTATGATTAAAAATTGAAAAGAATAAGCAGTTGATAACTCAATTGCATTTCATTATTTTTATATTTTTTCTAAGCGTAAAATAATGACATACAAAAGTTATATTATCAATGAACTTTCCATTATAAAAAATTTTCATTGATGATTGACGAAAAGCTGGAAGAGAGAAAATGGTGCAAAATTATTTGTCAATGGTCATTAATCTCAAAACAATGAATATATACAACATATTGATTTATAATAATTATTTATTACAATATTACCTTCACATCAAGAAAGCCTCTTTCAAACATCAGATTTCCGCCAATGGATAAAACTCCACCATTGTTGAGTTCACTCAACTGATGATGGCATCTTTAAACCAGACTCTGGCTCCTATAATCTTTTTAGATCTTCTTGATATTTCTTAAGGAGCTATTCCTTAGCTTTTGTTTCGATAAATTTAGCTATTTTTTTCCTTCCAAGAATGAAACTCCACCTCTCTGGAAAGCTCTTATTAAGAACTTTGTTTTTCTTCTAGATGGTTCATATTTTTTACTACTTTTGCAATGAAAGCGTAGCTGAGTTGCTTAGATTTGACTACTTCTTTGACTAAAGCCAATGCACGTTCAAAATGAATCTGTTAGGTATTTTCATCAAAGCCTAAATGATCCTCTGTACTGAAAATTTGGTAATAAGATTGTAAGGTTACAACATCACCCAATAAAGCTAGTGCACCAATATGAAGTAAGCTATAATCTGCATCATCTACCTTGATAACCTTTATGTGCCCTCCAACTTCACTCTATCGCCAAGGTGGTGCTCCATATCTGGAATAAAAGCATTTATGAAGATCAATTTTTTCTATCGCCTATTTCAAGACATAATCCCGCTTAATTCCAAACAATCCGCATATATTTCTTCTTCACAAACTCTCAACCCCTTTTTATAAAAATCAAGTTGTAGATCTTGTAAGTGCTGAGAATTGATAGGGATCAATTACCATATAGGCAGCAGCTAAAATACCAGTACTAATCGAAACTCCAACATCAACTTACGGATAACCTTTGATAATTGCGTCATTATAAAGAATTTGTACTTCACAATCTGGTAGTTGATAACATGCTGAATAATTATCTACCTCTTTAATTTTTTCAACAAACCAATCAAGATTTTTGAAGAACACTGTTGCACTCTCCATGATTAAAAAATTCTTTGCTCTACCTCAAAAGAGGTTGTATCCATATCAAAAGTCAAAAGCGAAGCAGATTTTTGCAAACAAAAGTGATAACGCCGTGTAAGAGAAGAATCTTATCAATAAGGTCTTTGGTGATTTCTTTTGCAACGTCTAAACGAGATGGAATCTTATTCATAAAAAAATATAATAAAGTCAATAGTTTGCATGCAATTATTTTATATGAATCCCATTTAAAATCTACACTTTTATACGTGATTTAATTAACCATTTTTCATAAACAATTACCATGTATGGATAGACCATAAAAAGCAAATCATGATGCAAATGTTATAACGCATGTAAACATTCAAATGAAGTGAACGCAGCTATCATTCATAACAGTTCATAAATTTTATGATACGTTTTTATCACACACAAATCGCATTATTAAAAACGTAATCGTTTGAAATTATCGATAACATAAATTGTATGCGTTTAAAGAATGGTATGGGGTTTACTCTTTTTTTGAGCTAAACCTTAAAAGAAATAATCATTTGAAACTATCATAGAATAGGTTTTAATTCATTAAGGGCACATAAAAGGATTTAAAGACAAGTCGATTTTAAAGCGGCGCTTACTAAAAAGTTAGTCAATAATAAGCAGACATTATATAGATATTATCATCACAACAGGTAATGAAATTGATAATGTTATGTCGTAGAAATCAAAAGATTTTTAATGATATAACGCAGGAAAACAAGCAAAAAACGTTTTAAAAGTTACAGTTTAAAAATACGAAACCAAATGAAGTCCCCTCAAATTTGAGGATACTTATTAAGACAAAGATAAGTAGATAAATTTCAAAAGGATTGCAATCATATTACAAAGGCATGGTGTTTTACTCAATTTTGAGTTAAAAGCGACAATATTAAAGACTGCTCTACTCTAAAGTTAACGAGCTCAAATTTGGGCTGATTAATTTTGCCAGCCCAAATATGGACCGGCTTATTTGCAGAGAAGTTAAGTTTAAATGCAAAGTAAAAATACGCTTATGAGAACCTCACTAAATGAACGTTTAAACGTTTAGAGACACAAAATGATATCTCTATAAAAACGTTTGAAACCTAGGTTTTATAACAGTTTAAAAGCCTTAGATTTTATAAAAAGCGGTTGTTTATTGTCTTCTGAAAAGCTGCTTTTAAAACCAATGCTTGTAAATTTAAACAACGGGTTTTGTTACAAATATTCACTTAATACGCATTTTCTCTTGATTGTCTTGATATGAACCTACCAAGCGTTGAGACATTTTGATAATGTACTTTGTGTCAAATGACCACTTCAAAAATGCGAGCGTTATTCTTAATACGTTTTATAGCCATACAAAAGTGTTTATAGATTCTGTAATTCAAATGAGTGATTAAATATTATACCTGTCATTTACGTTCCTATTGATCAGTTTTAATCAATAGAATAGAGCGTTTGCAATATGATACGTTTTGTATATATGCATTCATTATTGATTTCTTTTGTATGATCTGTAGTACCTCTATTTAAAAGCAGCGTTATATCAATTGGCACGGCTTTCTTTTATGATGCGTTTATAACCATCAAAGAAGCACTCTCCACGTCTGTCATTTATTCTGTTTATCAATCTTGATAACGTTATTGCTTTCATAAACCTCACAATTTATGGGAACCGAATATAAATCGCTATGTCTTTTTATTCTTGCATTGCCATAAACAGAGCTATACCCATCAGTATGATACCCCATGCTAGCATTGCGGTAAACCTTGCCTAACAACCGCATGATCATAAACCGCGGCATTGCTATGAATACGTGCACTACCGGATAATTTTGCATTCCCATAAACCCGCGCATAATGATAAACTCAACCGTTATAAAAAAGATGAGCATTGTCATAAACATGAGCACCAAAATACACATAGGTTTTATCACATATAAGGGTATTGCCATAGACATAGACACCAATGGCAGTATTGCCATAGCCCCTTGTATTTTCATAAACACGACTAGATTTTACAACACGGCATTATCAGCACCCCAGAAATTGCCATCATGAGAGAGATTGCTCTTTCATTTTCAATAAAAGCATCTAGACCGCCTTTTTTACATCACCAAAATCTTTTAAAGCACGAATGCGATAATATATATACATGACCAGTCACGAAATCCATTTAATTGATCTATTCATATTTTGGATGGTTTTTTCTGCTTAACAGGAGCGGTTTCATTTGCAATGGAAGAAATAATGGAGGTGTTTTTTGATATAGTTGTCATATTCAAGCTAATAATAACATATTCATTACCTAGGAGAATACCAACTCCTACACCTGCATAAAGCGAAGAAATAATCCGCCCATATGGCTATGCTGCATGACCATAATAGAACCCAAAACCATCATTCACCAACAGCAAAACGGATCAAAAGGACTAAGTGTTAACGCCATGGAAATAATTAAGTGCACTCATTACTATAGCTGCACAAGATAGTATGCGAGGAGCAAGAGATATAATCCCAATTACTGCCAAACGTAAAGAACATACTCCCAACTAAATAACCACCATAATTAGCGTTCGGTATATAAAAAGTTGATTAAAGCTAAACAATCCCTCATCCAACATAACTGGCAATATTGGTGTATAGAGAAATCACCAGATAACCATATCAAAACCATATCGAATACAGCATTTTGAAACAATTCAAATCTTGACGGTTGTTTTTCCCCCTTATTATTCCTTTAACTGGTGATATTCCTCATCCGCGTTCCATATCACCATAACAGCCTTTAACTCCAAAAATAGAATAAAAGCAAATTTAGCTATCTATTTTAATGCTCAAAACAATATATTTAGCGATCTACTATCAACATCACCAGATCAGTTGTACAATAACATATTGAATTAAATGTACTTTTTATGTTATAAATGTTTATAGTTAAATTGAAAGCATATTTAGATAACCTTGCTTTTTTATCTCGATATTCAAAATGACTAACCGAAAAATTATATACGCAGCCGTAAATTTTACTTCTCTTAAAATCATTTGCTTATTCGCTACAAAACTTAATAAACAACTCAAATAACCATTTTCATAAAAGAGGAAATTGGCTTCTTTTTAGGTAATCTTGTTATTTAGGATGATATGAAGTTGAAGAATTTGGTGCACCCGACAGAATTCGAATCTGTGACCTCTGCCTTCGGAGGGCAGCGCTCTATCCAGCTGAGCTACGGGTGCTTCACACTGATTATTAAAATCAGTTATGGTCTTTTAACTAATCATACTCTTAGCTTCAATGCTAAATTATCATTCTAATAAAAAAATTACTCGTTTGTAATTTATCTAACGACGCATTCCTTTTACTTTTTAATGATACTTTACCTTGAAATAACTTCTCTTTATTCAATGCTCTTTTTATTATAAAAAGAGCTTTTATTACAACTTCAAAACTCTCAAAAATAAGTTACAACATAAATTATAAGTATCAGGATAATTTTTAAATGGCTACATTACCAAATCGCTTTCATTTTATTTCCGCAGAAACTGAGGAGGCTATCAAAGCTACCCATAAATTAATTTCCGTTTATGGTCATTCTTCTCTGGAAGAAACTGATATTGTTGTTGCAATCGGTGGTGATGGGACAATGTTACAAACCGTACGAGATGTCATGAACACAGGCAAACCTATTTATGGTATGAATCAAGGTTCTGTAGGATTTCTTATGAATGAATTTCATGAAAAAAAATTGCCCAATCGTATTGCTGCCGCACATAAAAAAGAAATCCATCCCCTGCGCATGATTGCAAAATCTGAATGTCAAGATTCTATCGAGGCGCTTGCAATTAATGAAGTATCCCTCTTTCGGCAATCTTATCAAGCGGCAAAAATTCGCATCACCATTGATAACAACGTACGCATGGAACAATTAAGTTGTGATGGTGTCCTCGTCGCTACACCAGCTGGATCAACCGCCTATAATTTATCAGCACAAGGACCTATCTTACCTCTTATGGCTCCCCTTATGGCCCTCACTCCCGTTAGCCCTTTTCGCCCTCGGCGTTGGCATGGAGCTTTGCTTCCCGATACAGTAACAGTGCGCTTTGATATGCTTGAACCTGACAAACGCCCTGTAAACGCTGCTGCAGATAATATTGAAGTTAAATCTGTTCATTCAGTTACTATTTCAATGGCAACAGAAGTAACAGCTTCAATCCTTTTTGACTCAAATCATTCATGGGATGAGCGCATTTTATCAGAACAATTTCGCTATTAATGATTGTATTATGCGTTTTATATGTATATGATTGTTATAGTTAGTTTTTTTGTGAAAACATCTTAACACTTTTAAAGAGTGTAGAATATTGGTTATAATCATCATTAGATAGCGCAGTTAAAATCACAGAGCAGTTGATAAAAAAATGATACCATCTTTAAACAGTTTTGATGATTTAGGTCTTTCCGCAAAGGTTATTAATGCGGTGAAATCAGCGGGGTATACAGCTCCGACACCTATTCAAAGTGAAACAATTCCGTATGTCCTTCAAAGAAAAGACGTTTTAGGAATCGCCCAAACGGGAACAGGTAAAACCGCCTCTTTCGTATTGCCTATGCTCACTCTCCTTGAAAAAGGTCGTGCAAGAGCACGCATGCCCCGTACGCTTATCTTAGAACCAACAAGAGAAATTGCAGCTCAAGTTGAAGAAAATTTCGATAAATACGGCATAAATCATCGTTTAAATGTTGCTCTTTTGATTGGTGGAGTTTCTTTTGAACTCCAAGATCGCAAACTTGAACGGGGAGCTGATGTTCTTATAGCAACACCAGGACGCCTTCTTGATCATTGCGAGCGCGGTAAACTGCTCCTGATGGGCGTTGAAATCCTTGTTATTGATGAAGCTGATCGCATGTTGGATATGGGCTTTATTCCTGATATTGAACGCATCTGTAAGCTAACTCCTTTTACGCGTCAAACTTTGTTCTTTTCTGCAACAATGGCGCCAGAAATTACAAAATTAACGAAACAATTTTTACATTCTCCCGTATCTGTTGAAGTTACAAAAGCATCCTCAACCGCAACCACAATTACACAGCGGCTCGTCAAATCTGGAAGTAAGTCATGGGATAAAAGAGCTGTTTTGCGAGAACTTATTCATAATGAAGGTGCAGAGCTTCAAAATGCAATCATTTTCTGTAATCGAAAGAGAGATATCTCTGAACTTTTTAGATCGCTCATCAAACATAACTTTAATGTAGGGGCCCTTCATGGAGATATGGACCAATATTCGCGCATGAACACCCTAGCTGATTTTAAAAATAATAAACTTACACTTCTTGTTGCTTCTGATGTTGCTGCCCGTGGACTCGATATTCCAGCTGTAAGTCATGTCTTTAACTATGATGTTCCTACACATGCTGAAGACTATATCCATCGAATTGGTCGTACAGGGCGTGCAAATCGTAGCGGAAAAGCTTTTACAATTGTCACAAAAGCTGATCAAAAATATATCAATGCCATTGAGGAAATGAGTAATGAAAAAATTGAATGGCTCAATGGAGATCTCTCAACTTTAATAGTCGATGATCAAACAGAAGATATTGTTGTAAAGAAAAAATCTTCAAAATCATCAAAGAAAACTGCTCACAAAGAGCCTGTTGCTCACACTAAAAAATCTGTAGAAGAGAATAAAACAGAATATATCAAAAATGCAAATAATAAGGAGAAGCCCTCTGAGCACCAACGCCCACGAAAAAATAAGAATTACACGCCCCTTGGATTTGGTGATGATATTCCTGCTTTCATGCTTATAAAAACGTGTAAATAAATCCGTTCTTTACTCTCTTTAAGAGTGAAATGAACGAAATGCTTTAAAAAAAGCCGCTCCTATTTCCTAGAGAGTCTTTCTGCTACCTTTTCACGCCCTAAAAGCTGCAAAATTTTTCCCATTTCAGGTCCATGATCCATGCCTGTAAGTGTCTGACGTAATGGCATAAATAAAGCTTTTCCTTTTCGACCTGTTTTTTCTTTTAATGCTGTTGTCCAAATTTTCCAACTTTCCTCCTTCAAAGCACCTTCAGGTAAGAAATCGAGTGATTGGCGCACAAAAGCGCGATCCTCTAGTGCCACTGTATCAAAATTCTGTTCATCATGAATGATTTTCCACCACAAAACAGCATCATTGACTTTATTAATATTGCTTCTTATCGCGTTCCAGAAATATTCCGCCTTATCTCCCTCAATAGAAAGTTTTTTAAGGCGCATTTTTACTTCCTCATAGGTTAACTCATGGACAAGATGACTATTCAAAGCAAGAAGATCAGCAATATCAAATTTTGCAACGGATCTTGACGTATCTTGGAGATTAAAATGCTCTAAAAGCGCTGCTTGATTAGGATAGGGATGCACATTTTGCGATGTCCCAATCAAAACGGCAAGGCATTGAACAGCTATAGATTCAAATCCTTCTTCCCGTAGAGAACGAATAGAAAGATCATTATTACGTTTTGAAAATCCTTTTCCTAAAACTGTCGCCAATAAATTGGTATGAGCAAAAACCGGTAATTCTGCATTAAGAGCTTTAAAAATAGCAATTTGAGCGCCTGTATTTGTAATATGATCATCCCCACGAATAATATGCGTAATAGCCATATCTACATCATCAACAATAGAGGGCAATGTATAAAGATAGCTTCCATCTTCACGAATAAGAACGGGATCTGAAAGAGAAGCCAAATCAATCGTCTGCTTTCCCTTTATTGCATCATTCCAGCAAACTTCTGTTCGCTTTGTTTGTAAAGGATCACTTTCAAAATTAGGAAGAAGAAAACGCCAATGGGGTTTACGACCTTGAGATTCAAAGTTTTTTTTCTCTTCTGCTGTCAATTTTAATGCTGCACGGTTATAAATAGGAGGCAATTTGCGTGAAAGCTGGATTTTACGACGTCGCTCTAACTCTTCTGCAGTCTCATAACAGGGATAAAGAAGCCCGCGTTGTTTGAGAATTTCCGCAACTTCATCGTATCGATTAAATCGCTTAGATTGGTAATAAATTGAATCTGGTTGAATACCAAGCCATTCAAGGTCAACAGCAATAGCATCAATATATTCTTGTTTAGAACGTTCAACATCTGTATCATCATAGCGCAAAATAAATTCTCCTTTATGCGCTTGCGCATAAAGCCAATTGAAAAGCGCAATACGGATATTGCCAATATGAATATAACCTGTTGGAGAGGGAGCAAAACGAACTTTAACCATAACATAATACTCAATTTTTATCGCGAAAATGATTGACTATAGGATAGCGACGATCGCGTCCGAAATTCTTGTAACTGATTTTTACACCTGGTGCAGATTGTCGCCTTTTATATTCAGCACTATAAAGAAGCTGTTCAATTTTCTCAACAATTTCCCGTGAATACCCACGTTGAACAATATCACCAATACTCATGTCATTTTCTACAAGAGATTGCAAAATATCATCTAGAATAGGATAAGGTGGAAGTGAATCTTCATCTTTTTGATTTTCTCGCAGCTCTGCAGAAGGCGCTTTTTCTATAATATTGGATGGAATGACAATTCCTTCTGGTCCTCTCAAATTGTGCAAGTGATTTTTATTGCGCCACTCAGCTAATGCATAAACCTGCATTTTATAAATATCTTTAAGAGGATTAAACCCGCCATTCATATCCCCATACAATGTTGCATATCCCACAGCCATTTCTGACTTATTGCCTGTCGTTACCACCATTGAGCCGAATTTATTTGAAAGCGCCATTAAAAGTGTACCGCGTATACGACTTTGAAGATTTTCTTCTGTGACGTCAGAGGATAACCCTGAAAAAACAGGTGCCATTGTCTTTAAAAAAGCCTCAACAGGTTGTGCAATCGGTATGATTTCATAACAACATCCCAAAAGATCAGCACATTCTTTGGCATCTTTTAATGATTCTTGCGAAGTATAATGATAGGGCATCATAATGGTGCGAACCCTCTCAGCACCAAGAGCATCCACCGCCATTGCTGTACACAGGGCTGAATCAATTCCTCCTGAAAGACCAAGAATAACATCCTTAAAGCCGTTTTTATTAACGTAATCTTTCAACCCTAAAACACAAGCTTGATAATCGGCCGCTAATCCATTGAGAAGACTTTCTTTAGGACCTGAAATACAGTGCCATCCCGTCGTTGTTTTTTGCCAATGGCTTAAAGCAATATGGCTATCAAAGTGTTTCATTTGAAATATCTTTTTTCCTTCTCCATTCAAGGCAAAAGACCCGCCATCAAAAACGAGCTCATCTTGACCACCAACTTGATTAGCATAAATAATTGGCACCCCAGATCGTAGGGCTTGCGTATGAACAACATCTATACGTTTTAAGGTTTTATTACGATAGTAGGGAGATCCGTTAAGGACAAGAATAATTTCCGCTCCTTTATTACCAAGCTCCGCACAAAGTGAAGAATCATTCCAAATATCTTCACAAATCACTATTCCTAGTCCTACCCCACGATAGATAAGAGGCTCAGGTCGTGGGCCTGAAGAAAATAAACGCTTTTCATCAAATTCAGCATAATTAGGTAAATCAAACTTCAAACTTTCGGCAATGACTTGCCCTTCATCAAGAAGCATGACACCGTTGTAAATATTGCCATTGCGTCTTAATGGAAGTCCAATGACAATTCCTGGTCCGCCTACGGTTATCTTTGCTAATTTCTCAACAGTCTCTTCACATGTTTTTGTAAAAGCAGGTTTTAGAACAAGATCTTCCGGCGAATAAGCGCTTATAAAAAGTTCCGTGAATAAAACAAGATCTGCCCCCTCTTCTTTGGCCTTTTGATGCGCCATGACAGCTAAAGAAAAATTCCCCTCAATATCACCGACAATAGGATTTAATTGAGCAATTGATACCCGAAAATTATTTTTCATAAGCCTTTGTATCATTTCATCAGTTTAGTAACCACAACTTTATTCTTCATCATCTTTATTCTTCATCATCGGAAATATCATTTTTAAAAATTCTCTTCTGCCATAATGACCTAAAAAATATTAGGCAAATTTTTGCCTACCCCCCAGCAGCAATTGCTAACGAGTCAGTCACGCGATTTTTTTTAAGGAGTTCAGCAACAAGAAAAGCCAATTCTAACGCTTGATCTGCATTTAACCGTGGATCACATTGCGTATGATAACGATCAGATAAATCGTCCACAGAAATGGCATGTGCCCCTCCTGTACATTCAGTAACATCACGACCTGTCATCTCAATATGAATGCCTCCTGGATAAGTTCCCTCTCCACGATGCACTGCAAAAAAATTCTCTACTTCTTTTAAAACATAATCAAAGGGACGCGTCTTATAACCATTGGCAGTAATTGTATTGCCATGCATTGGATCACATGACCATATAACCGCACGCTTCTCGCGTTCAACGGCACGGATGAGTTTAGGCAGATAACTTTCAACTTTATCATAACCAAAGCGCGTAATGAGAGTAAGCCGCCCCAGCTCGTTTTCAGGATTTAAAATATCAATTAATTTTAAAAGCTCATCAGACTCAATGGAAGGACCACATTTTAATCCTATAGGATTCTTAATGCCGCGACAATATTCAACGTGAGCATGGTCAATCTGACGCGTACGGTCACCAATCCATAACATATGACCAGATGTTGCATACCAATTTCCTGAAATTGAATCAATCCGAGTCAAAGCCTCTTCATAACCAAGCAACAGTGCTTCATGACTGGTATAAAAAGATGTTTCACGCAATGAAGAATGTGTTTTGGATGTAATCCCTATAGAACGCATAAAATCAATTGCTTCAGAAATACGCTCTGCCAATAATTCATAACGTTCTCCCTGCGGACTGTTAGAAACAAAACTCAACATCCATGTGTGAACATTTTCTAAATTAGCATAGCCACCTTGTGAAAAAGCACGCAATAGATTAAGTGTTGCCGCAGATTGGCGATAAGCCATAGACATCCGTTGCGGATCTGGAATACGAGAACCTGCTTCAAATTCAATGCCATTAATAATATCCCCACGATAAGCAGGAAATTCAACTCCCTCTTTTCTTTCAATATCAGAAGAGCGAGGCTTTGCAAATTGACCAGCAATACGACCAATTTTAACAACCGGTTTAGAACTACCAAAGGTCAAAACAATCGCCATTTGCAAAAATACACGAAAAAAATCACGGATATTATCAGCTTCATGTTCTGCAAAGCTTTCGGCACAATCACCACCTTGCAATAAAAAAGCTTGTCCTTTTGCAACAGCTGCTAATTCATTTTTTAAATCACGTGCTTCACCGGCAAAAACTAAAGGAGGGTAACTTCTCAGTTTTCGTTCAACATCTTCTAACATAGACTTATCCGGATAAGTCGGAACTTGTTTAATTGGCCTTGTTCTCCAAGAGTCAGGTGCCCATTCTTTTATCATTACACTCTCTCTAAAGATTAATCTTACAGATTGGCATATCAAAAGCTTTTTACCGCAATATATGCTGTTTAACTTTCTATTTTCTTTCCATTTTCATATATATAACTTGGTTTATACATCGTTACCAATTCTTCTGCCATCGTTGGATGCACTGCCATCGTTTCATCAAAGATATCCTTCGTCAGCTTTCCTTTGAGAGCTATCCCAATAAGCTGTGCCATCTCACCAGCGTTTTCCCCTAAAATATGAGCGCCCACAACAATACGGCTTTCACCATCAACAATGAGTTTCATAAGCATTTTCTCTGAACTACCAGAAAGAACATTACGCATAGGACGAAAAACTGTACGATAAATTTCAAGACGCTTATAACGCTTTACCGCCTCCTCTTCTGAAAGACCAACCGTTCCAATCTCTGGCTGTGAAAAAACTGCTGTTGTAATTAAATCATAATCAGGTGTTGTTGGAATATTCTCAAATGCTGTCTTAACAAAACACATTGCATCATGAATCGCAACAGGTGTTAATTGAATATGACCTGTTACATCACCAACAGCCCAAATGTGGGGTACATTCGTTGTCATTCTTTCATCAACAACAACTGCACCAAATTCATCCACTTGAACACCTGCTCGCTCAAGTCTTAAACCTGTTGTATTTGGTACACGCCCCGTAGCCAACATAATCTGATCGGCACTAATCGTTTGCCCATTTGATAAAATAACTTCATAACAATTTTCTGCAGCCTGCACTTTAGAAATTGTTACACCATAGAGAATAGAAATCCCTTTTTCAGTCATTTCATCGCTGAGCAATTGCCGCAAATCATGATCAAAACCACGAAGGATTAAATCACCACGATGGAGCAGCGTTGTTTTTACACCTAATTCATGAAAAATATTAGCAAATTCAACACCAATATACCCTCCACCAACAATGACTATTGATTTTGGGAGTTGATCAAGGTCAAAAATCTCATTAGAAGTGAGGCAAAATCCACCGCCTTCTATGGAAGTATTTGGTGCAACTTTTGCCCCTGTTGCAATCAAAATTTTTTCTGCACTGACCCGCTCACCCGTGGCAGAAAGCTCTAATGTGTGATCATCTACAAAAGTAGCACGACTTTCATAAATATGCACATTGTTATTCTCTAATCCCTTACGATACAGCCCTTCTAACCTTGATATTTCTTTATTTTTAGCTGCAACCAACTTTTCCCAACTAAAAATTGGATCCGCATATTTCCACCCAAAACCAACACTTTTCTTAAATTCTTTTACATATTGTGATGCATAAACATAAAGTTTTTTGGGAACACAGCCACGAATAACACAAGTGCCCCCTATACGATATTCCTCTGCTATAGCGACCCGCTTGCCAAGACCTCCAGCAAGCCGTGCTGCACGCACTCCACCAGAACCACTTCCAATAACAAATAAATCAAAGTCAAAAGAGCCCACGAATTATTCCTTCTTATACATCTGCAAGAGTAGGCTAAGATCTTTTATTATCAAATGAAAGTCTTTTTTATAAAGCAGCATTCTAAAAGGACTTATTCTCATTAAAATATTTAAAACGGCGGGAAAACCGCCGCTATTTTAAAAATCAGAAATTGCCCATTGGTTGTCATGATATCAATCAAGCTATTTTTTATTTCCTGAAGATTCTGATTTTATAGGCACATTTGTAGGCATCGTAGAATTATTCAAATTAAGTGTTTCAGACATCTCTTTTCTCACATTTTCTACAAGATCCTGCATAAAAGCAGTACGCCATATATCAAATGCTGAGTAAGAATCACGTGCGATATTGGGAACTTCTGTCAAAAACTTTTTACCGGTATCAGAATTATAAAATGTTGTTATTGCATCAAGCTCTTTTTGAGTAAAATATTTTGCATATACATGAGCAATCTCTTTTTCTAGATCAGAGCGCCTTTTAATTAAAGCAAGCGCCTGCTTATCAACAATATCAGAAATATCCGCTGCCAAGTTTGGATCATCCCTCATCAGTACAGTTTTAAGATCTTCTACCGCATTTGGTAAAAAACTATCAAACTGATCCGTTGCGTGAATGGCACTTATAGCTTTTCTAGCTGAATCTAAATGTTGATCGCTCACACCTTGTGCATAAGCCATTCCAATATTCACAACAAAAACGACAACTACACCCAAATATACGACAAAACGCTGAAAAGAAAATATTATTTTCATTTAATGATTACCCCGATCGCTAATTATAATTTTAATTCGTTATTCTACCTAAAATCTTTAAGACCCTTTTTTACTGTGCTAACATATCATCATGTAAATGCCTTTTCTAAAAATCAAACGGTTCTAAAACTTTTATTTGACCATCAGCCATAGCGACAATTGCACGTGAAGCCAACCCCAAAAAAAGGCCATGCTCAACAACACCAGGAATAGCAAGAAGTGCATCCGATAATAGTTTTGGTTGCAAAATGCAGCCCCAAAATGCATCAAGAATAAAATGGCCACCATCTGTTTCAAAAGGATTTTTTCCATTCATTCGCAATGCAATTTTTCCAGAAAGCCCTAAATCATCAGCAACTTTTTCGATGGCTCTGCATGTTGTGTGGATACCAAATGGATTAACTTCAATTGGTAGTGCAAAAGCACCAAGCCTTTTTACCACCTTTGTTTCATCCGCAATGACAAGCATTGCACGAGATGCCGACGCTACAATTTTTTCATACAACAATGCTCCCCCTCCCCCTTTAATGAGCATCATCTCAGGACCAATTTCATCTGCTCCGTCAATATCAAGATCCAGCTCAGGTATTTGTTCTAAAGTGCTAACAGGCACTCCAAACTTATGACAGAGTTGTTCAGAATATTTTGAAGTAGCAACACCAGTCACCCGCAAACCATCCGCAACACGCTCACCTAGAAGACGAATAAATTCATTGACTGTCGAACCAGATCCGATTCCAAGCCGCATACCATCTTCAACAAACTCAAGCGCTTTAATAGCTGCCATTTTTTTTAACTGCTGAACATTCATGAATGACTTTGCCTTCTATCCGTATAAGCAGCATTTATCACCCCTATTACCACCGATAATAATGATAATAAAAGATAACCTCTTGACGCAATCTATTTAAATTGACCATCATCTTTTGCTTGAAGAGATGTTACTCGTTATAGAAATATATGATAAGAATAAAATAGAATAATCAACAATTATCTTTTTTATTTCTTTGAGAATATTTGTTAGCATTTTTCTCATTCAATAAGAATTTTTGATTTATTTTGTGCTATCAATAGGATGCACAAAGATGCACATATCAATTTTTTGAAAAAATTAAAATGATCAGATATAAAAAATCATCTATTTCTAGAAAACTGTAGATTATTATCTCATTTCAATGACGTTATCCAAATGTGAAGCAAAATATGACTGATTATATGTTTTTATGAACGCTGTCTGTGCATATTCCATGGTCTATGAAACCCTAGCGAAGACCAAATAATATCTCCACCTTTGGTCATCATAACGCTTCCTCGTGATAACAATTGTTGAGGTATAAATATTATTTTTGCCTTCTTGTAACAAGTTGGATTATGCATCACAAATGTCTGAATGAGAATATCTGCCTCTACACATTGACCTGTTTCTCTCTGTAAAACGATCACTTTTAATCCATTATCCAATAAAGATGTACATACATGATAATCACAAATAAATTGTCCGTGCAACGAAGGACCATATTTTGTTGGTTTAATCGTTTCATTCACACGAAATGACTTTTTCCATATGGATGTCGTGAACTTAGAAATATGGTAACGATCAATATATAACTTTTTATCATGGATAACGCCCACGAGACGCATATTATCTGCTATAATCAGTTGTACAGGTGAATGCATTACACAAATAGAAATACCTGCCAAAATAAACAAACTAAAAAAGAGCCGGATGGGTGTTTTGCAAAAAGTCAGTCCAACCAAGCCTATACTCAATAAAACTAACGCTGATAACGGCATAAAACCAGGATTCAAATCAGGAGAAATAGCCTTGATAGCATGTGCAATCTTTATTACAAGATCAACTCCAAAACCCATAATTTGAAGAGGAAGCCATTCGAATCCTCCTAACATTGCAAGAACTGCGATTAATCCAAAGGGAATGACAAAAATTGAGATGACAGGCAAAGCAAAAGCATTACTGATAATGCTCAACGATGCCATATTAGAAAAATGATAAGCAGCATAAATTCCACTTGCACTCCCTGCAACAAAGGAAGAAGCACATGTTGAAAGCATCGATAAGAAAACAAAATTTATCACTCCTCCTCCAACATAAAAGGGAGTTGTTTTTCTTTTACGAAAAAATGACCTTCCACTCCACCAATCAAAAAAAGCGATCAAAGCAGCAGTCGCAGAAAAGGACATTTGAAAGCTAGGACCTAATATTTCATGGGGTGTCATCGCTAGAGTTATCAACCCTGCAATGGAAAAATTACGCATTGTTATAGCAGAGCGATTACACAATATAGCAACCAACATAACAGCAATCATCACAAAACTTCTTTGCGCTGATATTGCTAAGCCCGACAATAACAAATAAAAAGCTGTTATCATAAAAGCAACGATAGCAGCAAATTTTTTACTGGAATAATAGGAAGAAAAAACTGGAAAAAATGCTAAAAAACTACGGATACTCAAAAGAACTATGCAGCTTAACAACGCCATATGTAAACCTGATATTGATAAAATATGAGCTAATCCAGCTGTACGTAATGCTTCATTTGTCTCATTTGAAATACCAGCACGCTGCCCTGTTATGAGGGCAGCTGCAACACTCCCCTTTTCTCCTTCAAGGGCTATACGGATTCTTTGTGTCATCTTCGTGCGTAAATTTTCAATTTTCTGTAGAATGATAGCGAATATTCCATCAGGCTGCGAAACGGATATTTTTCTTGGTTTTCCTAAATAAACGCCTTGTGCTCCAATTCTTTTAAAATAATTATGAAAACTAAAATCGTAGCCTCCTGGACGCACCGGCCCAGAGAATGCACGAATCTTAACTTTTCCATGCAATCCATCACCAATCGCTAAGCCAGATGGCAAATATCTTGCCGATAAACGAACACGATGAAGACTATGGCGTAATACGGGATTTTCTGTATTCAAAATATCCAAAACTAAACGAAATCCTCCTTTGGCACCTGACTCAATAGAAACAATTCTTCCCGTCAATGTAGTGACAATGTCACTGCTTAGCATGGGTGTTGCAATACGCCACGTTTCTATTTTTGCCGCTAAAACACCCAATATAATACAAAACAGAAACCCCACGGGAATCCATATTTTTCGATAAAAACGTGCAACATAGAATATTCCCAGAAAAATACTGACCAACGCCCCCAATTGTCCCCAACTTGGTTCCCACTCTAAATGAAAATAGAAAATGATTCCTAGGGCAAAAAAGACTAAAATCAGCGAAAAAAGGATACCAAAAGAAACTTCTTTATTAATACAATCTTCTAACCATTTGCGAAAAAAAATGATTACTTCTTTTAAGAGTGTCAATAAAAAAAGTTTTTGTTGATTATAGCTACCGTTCTTTGCATCATCATACCTAGAAAAAACACTCTGCCCTATCTGACATGGCTTTTTTCTTTCTGTAACAGATTTTTCGGATAAACCCTCTTTACTTTTATAAAACATCAGTCCCCCACTTTAACTCGCAATACGGCTATTGCACGCCCCATCACTTATGCTAACATGACTTTTCTATAAAATTCCATAAGTAATATCTTAGTTTAAAGGAAAATATTCGTGTCTGTTATTACTCGTTTTGCCCCTTCACCCACTGGCTTCCTTCACATTGGTGGTGCTCGTACTGCTCTTTTTAATTGGCTTTATGCAAAACATACCGGTGGAAAAATGCTTTTACGAATTGAAGATACAGACCGAGAGCGTTCAACAGAAGCAGCTGTAAAAGCCATTATAGATGGCTTGCACTGGATGGGTCTTAGTTATGATGGCGCCCCTATTTCGCAATTCGAACGTGCAGAACGTCACCGCCAAATCGCTGAACAGTTGGTCAAGAATGGCAAAGCATATTATTGTTATGCTTCACCTGAGGAGTTAGCTGAAATGCGTGAAAAAGCCCGTACAGAAAGGCGCCCACCCCGTTATGATGGACGTTGGCGGGACCGTGATAGTTCTGAAGCTCCTAAAGGTGTTAAGCCTGTTATTCGCATCAAAGCCCCTCAAGATGGAGAAACGATCATACATGACCGTGTTCAAGGTGATGTCCGTTTTCCTAATAAAGATCTCGATGACTTTATTATTTTACGTTCTGATGGTTCGCCTACCTATATGCATGCTGTTGTCGTTGATGATCATGATATGGGCATCACACATATTATACGTGGTGACGATCATCTTACCAACGCAGCCCGACAAACGATTATCTTTAAAGCAATGGGATGGGACATTCCTGTTATGGCCCATATTCCTCTTATCCATGGTGAAAACGGTGCAAAATTATCAAAGCGACATGGTGCGCTCGGTGTTGATGCCTACCGAACAATGGGATATCTTCCTGCTGCTTTGCGCAATTACCTTGTCCGTTTAGGTTGGAGTCATGGTGATGACGAACTGATGTCACTTAAAGATATGATTTCTTGGTTTGATATTGAGGATATTAACAAAGGTGCTGCTCGTTTTGATCTCAAAAAACTCGATTCCATCAACGGACACTATATGCGTATGAGTAATGATCAAGAACTTTTTGATGCCGCTCTTAATATTCTACCAGAAACCGATAGGGGAGCACAAATTATTGAAAGACTTGATGAAAAACGCCGTGTTCAATTTTTAAAAGCAATCCCGCATTTGAAAGAACGTTCAAAAACACTGTGCGAACTGATTGACAATGCCTCCTTCATTTTTACGCAACGACCTTTACAACTTGATGAAAAAGCTCAAATACTCTTAGATAAAAATGGACGAACCATTTTAAACGATCTTTATCTTGCTCTGAAAGCTTGCCCCTCTTGGGATACAAAAACTCTAGATGAAACACTTCGCTCTTGTGTACAAACACAGAATCTCAAATTTGGATCTATCGCCCAACCACTTCGCGCAGCTCTTACAGGATGTGCAACATCACCAGGTGTTTTGGATGTTCTTATTTTATTAGGACGCGATGAATCCCTTCATCGCATCAAGGACCAACTTATCACAACAATATGCCCATGATGGACACTGAGTATATTTCCTCAAATAAGGATCTATACAGATATCTCAACGTGCCCTAAAAGAGTTTTTTATGTTATATCATTGAAATACATTTCTTATTGAGTAATAATGATCAACAAGGAAATATTTTTAGATTGCATGTACTCACTTTTAGAGGCAATCTACCCTTAAATAAGTAAGAAAAGCTTCAGTTATACATCCCCTACTCTGATGAAGCAGAGTCTTAATTTTTAGAAGTGAAGGATCTGAAAGGAATACCGAATGTCTGAGAATAACGCATATATTATTGTGAATGATAAAAAAGTAGAGCTTCCCTTGCGTAAAGGCACGAGTGGACCTGAAGTCATTGAAATTGCTTCTCTCTATAAAAAAACCGATATTTTTACTTATGATCCTGGTTTTACTTCAACAGCTTCTTGTGAATCAAAAATTACTTATATCGATGGTGATAAAGGCATATTGCTTTATCGTGGTTATCCTATTGATCAATTGGCTGAAAAAGGAGACTTTCTCGAAAGTTGTTATCTTTTACTTTATGGTGAACTCCCAACACAGCAAGAAAAAAATCAATTTGATCGATGTATTATGCAGCATACCATGGTCCACGAACAATTTGCACGCTTCTTCCATGGCTTCCGTCGTGATTCTCATCCTATGGCCGTCATGGTTGCCTGCCTTGGCGCTATGTCTGCGTTCTATCACGACTCTATTGATATTACAGATCCTCACCAGAGAATGATTGCTTCTGTTCGTCTTATCTCAAAAGTTCCAACGCTTGCTGCTATGGCCTATAAATACAGTATTGGACAAGCATTTGTTTATCCACGTAATGATCTTAGTTATGCTGCAAATTTCCTCCATATGTGCTTTGCTGTTCCTTGTGAAGAATATAAAACAAACCCTGTGCTTGCTCGGGCGATGGATCAAATCTTTACCCTTCATGCAGATCATGAACAAAATGCTTCTACATCTACCGTACGTCTTGCTGGATCCTCAGGTGCTAATCCGTTTGCCTGTATTGCAGCAGGTGTTGCATGCCTTTGGGGACCAGCACATGGTGGTGCCAATGAAGCATGCCTAAAAATGCTACAAGAAATAGGTTCTATTAAAAGAATTCCTGAATTTATTGCACGTGCAAAAGATAAAAATGATCCTTTCCGCCTTATGGGCTTTGGGCACCGTGTCTATAAAAATTATGATCCACGTGCAAAAATCATGCAAAAAACCTGTCATGAAGTTTTAAAAGAACTCAACATTCAAGATGACCCTCTTCTTGATATTGCAATAGAGCTTGAAAAAATTGCCTTAAGTGATGAATATTTTATTGAGAAAAAGCTTTATCCCAATGTTGATTTCTATTCCGGCATTACATTAAAAGCTCTAGGTTTTCCAACTGAAATGTTTACTGTCCTTTTTGCATTGGCGCGCAGTGTCGGGTGGGTGGCACAATGGAAAGAAATGATTGAAGACCCTGCACAAAAAATTGGTCGTCCTCGACAACTCTACACAGGCTATGCTATGCGTGACTATGTTCCTATAGATGAACGTGCAAATTAAAAAAGAAATCAATAAAGCTTCAATTTACTGAAGCTTTATTGAGAGTAATCAAAAAACATCCTTTAAGAATTTTTATAAAACGTGATTTTAAAACTCTTTCTACAGAGATAACATCATCATAAAAATTTACTAAAAAATTCTAAGTTTTAGCTCTGTAAAGAAATTGAGAATACTCTTCTGCAAATTAGCCAAACATTTAGCAAAAAGAAATTGAAAATTTTACCTTATAATCCTCATTATCTTTAATGGAAATGTATTCCCTATTATTCCCCCATGTTTAAAAGCCTTATTACATATTAAAATCTAGCAATGTCAGAATTTTTCTTTCTATCTTCTTCAGATAAAATTGCAAAAAGCTTACATTAAGTGCTTCTCTAGTTAGAATAAAAACACTTTACATTTTGTTCTGTTAAAAGCTGAAATTTTCTTTGTATTTAAGTTAATAGTTTTTCTTTTAAAGATAAATTATTGATTTTTAAATAAAATTATTAAAAATCACCCTATAATCAATAAGAGATGACCTTCTTTCCTGTGTTTTTTATTCCCATACTTGATAAAAAGAAATTACTTTTTTTATAATGATATTCAGCATAATGATAGCAAAATGAACACAGATAAATTTTTTACATTGCTCCAAAAGAGCTTACAGATTATAAAAATTCATGATGGTTTCATATTTGCCAGCTTATCTAATAGGAGAACATAATGAAATTATTAGCAGGAGCGCTTATAATAAGCGCGACACTGTTTACCCTATCGGCCAATTCTCAAACGCTGAAAATTGCAAGCGATGCTTCTTATCCGCCATTTAGTTATATCGACTCAAATAACAAACTGCAAGGGTTTGATATTGATATATCTTATGCGCTTTGTAAAAAAATGAATGTTGAATGTACTATTGTCACACAAGACTTTGAGGGGATGATTCCCGGTCTTCTTGCCAAAAAATATGATGCTATCGTTTCTTCCCTTTCTCCTACAAAAGAGCGCTTACAAAAAATTGATTTTACAGATCCTTACTACAACACAGCACTCGCTGTTATCGTTACCAAAAATTCGGAAATTAAAGAAATCTCAACACAAGCCTTTAGAGGTAAAAACCTTGGTGTACAATCAAATACAACACAAGCTGCATATGCGGAAGATCATTATGCCTCTGAAGGAGTTAATATCAAACTTTATCCTACAGCAACAGAAGTTAATCGTGATCTTTTAAGCCATCGGCTTGATATCATCATCTTTGATAAATTAAAAGCATTAAATTGGCTTGAAAATGAAGGAAAAGACTGCTGTCTCCTCTTGGGAACTCTAAAAGAAACAAATTTTCCTATTGCAATTGCACTCCGTCAAAATAATAATGATCTTAAAAACAGTTTTAATAAAGCAATAGAAGAAATCCGCGCCGATGGAACCTATGAGAAAATTATGAGAAAATATTTTACTTTCGATATCAATTAGATAGTACTATGAATTAAAACTCAATCTGTATATTTAAGGAGTATTTTTTAAATCTTTATTGGACATGCAGGTATAATTAGAAATTCGGCATTTTTATAAGAAAATTTACATTTATCAAAATAACTTTAATTGCTCCTTGAGAGCTAAACATTTTGTAGAATCTAATGACAACAATAAGGTTGTATTTTTATCGTATTAAAATCTAATTTTTTTATGTTCAAATTTAATAGCCTTATTTTCAAGAAAAATCCTCAGTTTTTACCCATGAAATGATTCAAATCAAAAATTTCGTGAAAATTAAGCTATCATACAAGCAATAAGATATTTATTCTTTTTTTATCAATAATGCCCAACATAATGATCTAAAATAAACATCAATAAATTTTTGAATTGCTCCCAAAAAGCTTACAGATTATAAAAACATAATGATTTCATATTGCCCGCTTATCCAATAGGAGAACATCATGAAACTATTAGCAGGAGCTCTTATAATAAGCGCCGCACTATTCACCCAATTGGCTGATGCGAAAACATTAAAAATTGCGAGTGAAGGCACCTATCCTCCCTTCAGTTATATTGACTCAAATAATAAATTGCAGGGACTTGATATTGATATATCTTATGCACTTTGTAAAAAAATGAATGTTGAGTGTACTATTGTTACACAAGACTTCGAGGGAATGATCCCTGGACTTATTGCAAAAAAATATGATGCTATCATTGCTTCCCTCTCTCTCACACAAGAGCGTTTACAAAAAATTGACTTCACAGATCCTTACTACGATACAGCACTGGCTGTTATTGTTACCAAAGCTTCGGGAATTAAAGAAATCTCGACAAAAGACTTTAGAGGTAAAAATCTTGGTGTGCAATCAAATACAACACAAGCTTTCTATGCAGAAGATCATTTTGCCTCTGAAGAGGTGAAAATAAAACTCTATCCTTCCACAATAGAAGTGAATCGTGATCTTTTAAATCATCGACTTGATGTGATTATTGTTGATAAATTACAAGCATTAAATTGGCTTAAAAATGAAGGAAAAGATTGTTGTCTCCTCTTGGGAACTCTAGAAGAAACAAGATTTCCTGTTGCAATTGCAGTCCGTCAAAATAATAATGATCTTAAAAATAAGTTCAATGAAGCAATAAAAGAAATCCGTTTGGATGGAACTTATGAAAAAATTATGAGAAAATATTTTACAAGTGATGTTTATTAAATATCAATATGATATTTAAATAAAACCCGTTGGTTATTGCTAAAAAATATTATCTAACTCTTTCATGAGGAATACAAGAATGATTGAAAATTTAGCATTGCTATCATTTAGCAATGGTGGATGGGGAGCAGTTATACTTTCCAGTGCAGGAATGACTTTGTCATTGGCATTATGTTGTGGACTTCTAGGATTTCCTCTAGGACTTCTCAATGCAGTGATGATTCGATCCAATATTAAGATGGCCAAAGCTATGGCACGCCTCTTTTCAACGATATTTCGTGGGCTACCAGAGCTTTTAACTTTGTTTTTAGTTTACTACGGATTACAAAGCCTTATTCAAAATTTATTTGACTATTTTAGTTTTGAAATCATGTTCAGTATCAATGCTTTTGTTGCTGGTGTTCTTGCCCTTAGTATGGTTCTTGCAGCTTTTTCTTGTGAAGTTTGGCTTGGAGCATTTAATATTTTTGATAAAGGTCAATATGAAGCAGCTAAAGCTTTAGGACTTTCACGGTCAACCACATTTTTTCGTATTGTCTTCCCTCAGCTCATCCGAAATGCCTTGCCAGGACTTTCTAATAATTGGCTTACTTTACTGAAAGATACATCCCTTGTTTCTACCATCGCGCTTGTTGACCTCATGCGACAAACGAATCTAGCTGTCGCTGCTACCAATAAACCCATGCTATTTTATTTTGTAGCATGCTTACTCTATTTGTTATTTTCAGCGGTTTTTACTGCAATCTTACGCCATTTGGAAACATACACTCAAATAGGCTATAAAAAGGTGCTAGGTCAATGATTCCTGAGTGGCTTTATTTTCTTTTTAATCCTGATCTTTTAAGTCATTATGGACCAAAATTTATTAATGGCTTTATTGTTACTGTTGAACTTGTTTCTATTTCTTGTTCTCTAGGACTTTTTCTTGGTATGCTTATCGCTTTTGCACGTCTATCAGAGAATACATTTTTACAATATTTTGCAAATGCTTATGTCTATTTTTTCCGTGGCTCTCCTTTATTAGCTCAACTCTTTCTTTTTTATTATGGGCTTGGTTCAATGAACAGTTTTTGGCAACAAGTGGGGCTATGGTGGTTTTTTCAAAACGCGTGGTATTGTTGTCTTTTTATTTTTACACTCAATTCTGCTGCCTATCAATCTGAGATCTTTAAAGGAAGTTTTCTATCCGTAACAACTGGACAACGCGAAGCATCAAAAGCTTTAGGTTTAAGCAACTCTGTCACATTTTTTAGAGTTATTCTTCCACAAGCAATGATTGTAGCATTACGCCCCCTAGGAAATGAGTTGATTTTAATGATTAAATCCAGTGCTGTTGCCTCACTTATTACTGTTTATGATTTAATGGGGGTTGCTAAACTCGCTTATTCACGGACTTTCGATTTTCAAGTTTACGTTTGGGCTGCTCTTATCTATCTCTTTATCGTTGAACTCATTCATCGTTTTATTGTTTTTATCGAGCAGCGCCTCACTCGATATTTACGGTAAATAAAATGATCATAAAAAACTTTACCAAACCAAAATGTTGAATTAATCAAGTTCTTCATCAATGAAAGAATAAAATAAGATGAATTTGAAAAATAATAAATCGATCTCTCCCAGTAAAAAACCAGTGATCTCTATTCGAAATCTAAATAAATGGTATGGAAACTTTCAGGTCCTACATGATATCAACTTTAATGTTCAAGCTGGTGAACATATCGTTATTTGTGGACCATCCGGATCAGGAAAATCAACGTTAATTCGTTGTATTAATCAATTAGAACAAGCACAAAAAGGTTCAATCTGTATCCATAACGTTGATATCCATACTGCACCTATACAACAGCAAAAAAATGTTCTTCGTAAGATAGGAATGGTCTTTCAGAACTTTAATTTATTTCCCCACATGAGCGTTATACAAAATTGTATTTTAGCACCTATGACAGTTCAGGGACTTTCCAAACAACAAGCAAAAGAACGGGCAATTCGTTACTTAACACATGTTGGTATTGAAAAACACTGTGAAAAATATCCTTTACAACTTTCTGGTGGGCAACAACAACGTGTTGCGATTGCCCGTGCACTTTGTATGGAACCTGAAGTCATGCTTTTTGATGAACCAACCTCTGCTCTTGATCCAGAAAGTGTGGGAGAAGTTTTGGAAGTGATGGCTCGATTGGCCGATACAGGGATCACAATGCTTTGTGTTACCCATGAAATGGGCTTCGCACGTAAAGTCTCAGAAAGAATACTCTTTCTAGAAAATGGAAAAATTGTTGAAGATGCAGCCTCTGAAGAATTTTTTACCAATCCTAAAAGCCAACGTGCTTGTAATTTTCTTGCTAAAATTAAATATTAATCATTAAAATATTGCTTTATTTATACAATTTTATTCCTGCTTTTTAAAATAGTGATAATTGTTTGTGCGCCAACAACCCCCGATGGTACTTCAGTTTTCATTTTCTGTTCTACCATCTCAAAGGAATCAAGTTGTGCCTGTCGCAATAAAGGATTAGCCAAAAGTTGTTCTACCTGTCTTGCTAACATGCCAGGACGGATTAATTCATTCAAATATTCCGAAACAATAGGCTTATCAGCAATAATATTTGGAAGAGCAGCACTCCATAACATCATTTTAGGAAAAATAAATAATTTAGAAAAGAAATCAAGTTTATAGCAAAGAACCATAGGAACTTTTGCTAAGGCTAATTCAAGTGAAACAGTTCCATGTGCAGCAAGAGCAACATCTGCTTGTGCAAAAGCACGCCATTTTTCATCTTCACTAACTACAATTTCTATCTTGCTTTTCCAGCCCTGCACAAAGTCCCGGATTCTATCTACCAAATGAGGTAAGGTTGGTAAAATAATACGTAAATGAGGAATACGTTGTACAAGAATCTCTACTGTTTCTCGAAAAATAGGCATTAAGGAACGAATTTCTGAATTGCGTGATCCTGGCAAAATAACTAATGTAGGCGATAATGTTTGTGTATCGATCAAATTTCTTTGTTCTAATTGGCTTTTTTTTTCTGACTGAATTCTCAAAAGGGGAGGATATGTCAAAAGACGATGTCCAACATAAGTCGTGGCAGGGCCTCCCAAATCTTGCATAATCTTTTCTTCAAAAGGAAAAACCGCTAAAACATGATCAACAAATCCACACATAGCTTTTGCACGCTCTGGCCTCCATGCCCAAACGGTTGGTGCAATATATTTAATGATAGGAATAGAAGGCGCTAAAGCACGTACCTTTTTTGCAATACGATGCGTGAAATCAGGACTATCAATAATAATTAAACAATCAGGTTGTTCTTGTGCAATAAATTTGGATAAATTGCGAATATGTAGCAACAACAATGGTAGTTTTTTCAACACCTCCTTTAAACCTATTAAAGCAATATCATGGGAATCAAAAAAGCTTTTTAAGCCTAATGCCTTTAAATGGCTCCCCCCAACACCAATCAAATGAATATTGCATCCTATCTGTTGTAATAAACAAGAAATTAGATCGGCCCCAAGTAAATCACCAGATTCCTCACCTGAAACCACTGCAATCTTTAAGAAACAATTATTCATGACCAAACTTTTCAAATGTCTCTATAAATAAAGAATATTTGTTGGCTTTTTCTATTGTTGTTTTCACCGATAATATTAGACTTCTATTTGCCTCCACCGCAACACCAGATAAACCACTCTTTGCAATATTCATTATTGTCGCGGGCCCAATTGATGGCAAATCAACGCGATTATCCTGTTGTGGTTTTGCGCATTTTACAAGAATGCCACCTTTAAGGGGAATTTGCCCTCTTTCTCGCATTTCACAAATACGCCACAACATATTATCAGTTCCCTCAGCGCCCTCTAGAGCAACCACCCTTCCTTGAACAACGACAACGGCTTGCCCGATATCTAATTGACCTAAAAGCTTTGCTGCTTCTACTGCTAAAAAAATATCTTTTTTCTCTTTTGGAGTAGCGCGCCGTACTGTTAAATTAAATTCTATGGGAGCTAAAAGATCTGGGACTATTTCGTGAGCACCGATAACACAAAAACCGTGTGCTTCAATAACCCGTATAAAAGCTTTTAATAACGCATCGTCTCCCCTCTTCAAAGCTCCGATTAAATTAGGAAGAGCTAAAAATGTTGTCCAGTCCAGTCGCAATTGTTTAAGAAGTGGACGCTTTTTCACACCACCTGCCAAAACAACATTATATACACCAGCCTCTTTTAAAATTTTAACGAGTCGTGCTAACTCTACAATTGATAGCTCGCAATGCTCATAGCGATAAAGAACAGAATCTGCCTCACCATGCAAAAGCACAAGAAAAGGATTTTCTCCATTCTTCTCAAGAGTCTGCGCAACAGTAATCGGTAGAACACCATTTCCTGCTATAATAGCAGTACGGCCGGAAAGAAAACTTCTGGCTCCCCAAATAGGCATTTTTAATCCTTATGTTCTTTTATTCTAACACCTTCAAATTTTGGTGTACAATAAAAACGCTTTCCTTCTTCTTTAATAAAATTAACAACTTCAGAAACAGACTGAGAAGAAGAATAGAAAGAAGCAACATCACTGACACGCTCTTTAAATGGTTTGCTATGATCAAAAAGCATAGCAACCGCATGACGGAGTGCATGAATATCTTGACGCTCAAGTCCTGCACGCTTCATACCAATAATATTGAGTCCAGCAAGTTTTGCCTGCACACCAACAGCTGTTCCATAAGGTATCAGATCACCAACCAGTGCAGATACGCCGCCGATAAATGCATGATGTCCAACACGAACAAATTGATGAACAGCAGCACCACCACCAATAATCACATAATCACCAATAGTAACATGACCAGCAATCATTGCGTTATTGGCAAATGTTACATGATTGCCTACATAACAATCGTGAGCGATATGCGCATAACAAAAAAATTGGCAATTATCACCAACAACTGTCATTCCTACACTCGAATCGGAGCCCCTATGCATTGTTACACCTTCACGAATCGTACAATTCTTACCAATAAAAAGAGTTGTAGCCCCTCCTTTATGTTTATTATTTTGCGGATCTGCCCCCAAAACGGCATGAGAAAATACTTTACTCTTGGCTCCTAACGTTGTCTTTCCCATTATTACAACATGACTTGTCAAACTACATTCATCACCAATAACAGCCTCTGAACTAATATGGCAAAATGGTCCAACGCGTACATTCTCACCAAGCTGCGCTCCCTTCTCCACAAGAGCAGTTGGATGGATTTTCGTACCGGACATTTTTAAATTCCCATCAAATATCGTTTATTCTTCTTCGACAATCATCGCAGCAATTTCTGCTTCAGCGACACGGACATCTTCTACTTTTGCAACACATGAAAAACGTCTCATACCAGATCTTTTTTTCAAAAGCTGAACATGAATCTTGAGCTGATCACCAGGCATAACCGGCTTACGAAATTTCGCATTATCAACCGTCATAAGGTAAACTAAATTTGTTTGCTTATTGCCTAAATTTAAAAGTGCTATTGCTCCTGCCGTTTGTGCCATAGCTTCTAAAATCAAAACTCCAGGCATAACAGGCTTTGAGGGAAAATGTCCCGTAAAATGAGGCTCGTTAATCGTTATATTTTTAATACCAATCGCTTCTTGTTCACCATTAATATCAATTATACGATCAATTAATAAAAATGGATAACGGTGCGGTAATATTGATAATAGTTTTTCAATATCGACAGCCTCTAAGTTTTTAGTTTTTTCACTGCTGATCATATCAGCGTTTCTCCTTTTTAACTTTTCCCATACTGCGCAACGCCGCTACTTCACGAAACCATTGTTTAAATGGTCGCGCTGGACTACCTCCCCATTTTTCGCCATCCGGAATGTCATTCATAACACCACTACGAGCAGCAATCTGAACAGATTTACCTATTATGATGTGATCAGCTACTCCCACACTTCCACCAAGCTGAGACATATCCCCTATAGATGTACTTCCCGCAATGCCACATTGAGCGGCAATAAGACAATAGCGGCCAATTTTTACATTGTGGGCAATTTGTACAAGATTATCAATCTTGCTTCCTTCACCAATAACAGTATCTTGAAATGTCCCACGATCAATTGTCGTGTTCGCACCAACTTCTACACCATCCTCAATAATAACGCGACCAAGCTGTGGAATTTTCTCGATTCCAGAAACGCCCCCAACATAACCAAAACCATCTTGCCCAATGCAAACACCAGGATAAAGCTGAACCTTATCACCTATTATAGAACACTGAACTGTTACCTTAGGAGCAATATAGCAGTCACATCCAATACGGCAATTTTCACCGATAACAGCTGTGGATGAAATAAGAGTTCCTGCACCAATCTCAACATTTTTACCAATAACAGCTCCCGCTTCAATACACACATCATGTGCCAACTTAGCCGTTGGATGAATATGCGCATGCGATGAAATCCCCTTCTGCCCCAACCAAGGCATTGGCTTGACAGAATCTGGAAACAAAATACGACCAATCTGAGCAAAGTCACGCTGTGGTGTGGATGTCACCAAAATTGCCATAGTCTCGGGAACTTTAAAAACAATCTCATTCGTACACAAAACAGCAACAGCAGAACTGTCCAGTAAAGCATCAGAAAACTTCCGATGCTCTACAAAAACAAGCGAACCTTCCACAGCACTCTCAAGTGAAGAAAGAGTATTGATAACTTTATGAGAAAACTCTGGATTAAGAAGCTTTGCACCCGTCAACTCAGCAGCATTTGCAACTGTCAATCGTCGGGACGGCGTAAAAAAAAATGTATCCGCCATCAAAACACTTTCTCTCCCAGCTTAAGCTATTCTCTTCAAGTTTTCCCTCTTAAAATCGCTCAAATCAGAACTTCGTAGAAATACCAAAGTTCAATTGTTGCAAACGATCACCTTCCTGCTTCGTTATTGGCCAAGCATAATCAAAACGCAAAGGACCAAACGGAGAATCCCACATCAAACTCACACCTGCAGATGAACGCCAAGCACTTTTGGTATTGGTAACAGACGGTTCACCCTTAAAAACGGCTTTATAATTATTGCCATAAAGCGTGGCAATATCCGCAAATAAAGCACCGCGCAACCCAAATCCTTCAGGCACGACAGGGATAGGGAACTGTACTTCAGCAGTCGCATTCATATATGTCGTTCCCCCCAAGAAATAAACCTCACCCTTACTGGAAACCTGACGCGGACCTATTCCATTATATTTGAACCCTCGAATCATATCAGAATTTACTTTAAACATATCGAAAATACGAACACCATCTCGGCCCATTCCGTGGATATAACCACCCCCAAAGGAAAGCAAACCAACGATATCCTTCTGGTCAGAAAGAGTCTTGTACATCATCGCCTTACCCGTGGTCTTCAAGAACTTTGCACTCCCACCAAGCCCTGCATATTCCTGAAGCAGATGCACGTACCACCCATCATGGGGGGATCTCATATCATCAATCGTATTATAGGTGAAACCATAACTAATTGATGAACGTTTCCAAGGGCTGTGTTTTGCAGCTTGAACAATCGCACCAGAATATTTCCCATATAATTCTATTATGTCACTCTCTTTGTCAAAATCATACTCTCCGCCAAAATCATATTCTTCCTGCACATAAGAATAAGCTACATTAGCAGATAATTGATTATTAATAGGTAACGAAAACCGCAGCGATCCACCTGTCTGCCGTACATCATAGGCTTTATCAGCACGATAAGTACTACGAAAAACATCAACGCCAGCAGATAAACGATACCCTAAGAAATAAGGATCAACAAATGATAAATTATAATTACGAGATTTTTCTTGCCCCGCACCTAATCCTAAACGAACATATTGACCACGTCCCCCAAGATTACGTTCAGTAACAGAAACTTCAAGTGACATACCAGGACTTGTTCCCCCTGTTGTATACCCTCCAGAAAGAGAGAGATCTCCTGTTGAAGCTTCAACGACATCTATTACCAAAACAACTTGGTCAGATTGATCTGTAGGAACCATTGAAATATTAACGGCTTTGAAGAAACCTAAACTTTCTAGACGACGTTTTGCCCGCTGTAATAAAGTTTGATTGTAAGCATCTCCTTCGTTTAAATCAATCTCACGGCGAATGACGTAATCACGCGTTTTCTCATTGCCACGTATATCAATACGTTGAATATAAGCACGTGTACCCTGTTCAATATTATATAAAATTGAAATTGTATGATTTGCTAAATTACGATTTCCCCGCGGTTCAACTTTAGCAAAAGCATATCCCGAATCAGCAACTTTGTTATTAATAGTTGCAACAGACTGTTCAATATCTTCTGCACTATAAACATTACCTGGCTGGGTTTTAAGCACCCTTTTTACAGATTGAACGTCAATTCCATCAACATCACTTTCAACCTGAATATCGCTAATTTTATAGAGCGCACCCTCATCAAGAACGAAAGAAATTTTATACGTATTGCTTGCTGCATCAAAAGTTGCTTTAGAAGAGACTACACGAAAATCTGCATAACCACGGTTATAATAAAAGCGACGTAAAGCTTCTTCATCAACAGCGAGGCGCTCTTCACTGTAAACATCACCTCCCAACAACTTCGAAAAAATTCCTGAAGTTTTTGTTGAAATCACATCACGCAAACGGCGACTTCCAAAGACACTATTGCCCTTAAAAGTGATATCACCAATCTTTGTTTTTTTCCCTTCAACGACATTAAATACCACATTAACCCGCCCTTTTCCAAGGTTAATCGTTTGAACGTTAACAGTGATATTATTACGACCAAGAGTTTTATAAGCCTCACGAATTGTATTTATATCAGCAGAAAGCTTCGCAGAATTAAAAGGCTCATTCGGTTTTAAAGAAATAAACCGCTTAAGATCTGGGTCTTTAAAAGATTTATTTCCTTGAAACAATATTTGATTGACAACCTCATATTCTTTTACGAATACAACCAATTTATCACCCACCGGATTTATTTTAACATCATAAAATAAACCCAATTCGAAAAGGTTCTTCACAGCACTATCAACATCACCACTGGAAACACCTTGCCCAACCTTAATCCCCATATTGTCTCGAATCGCCTGAGAACTTACAAACTTATTCCCACGAACCTCAATAGAGCGGACTACAGACGCTTGTATTTCTCCGACCGCAGCAATTGACATAAAAACCGTTGCTGGGGCAATCATCCCCATCTTTAACACCAATACAGATGCTGCATTTAAAAACTTTGAATTCGTAGTCATTGGCTTTTTTACCTTACTCTCGTTCCTTAGACATGATGCCTTAAAAAGCTAACTGCCATAACAACCTTTTTACAGCAACCTTTTTACAGCGAGACTTTTCATTCCTTAATTACTCATTATAATGTACAACGCCACAACATTTTGTAGACATGGTAAACAACCTTCAATTTGTTTTTGCTATTATTACTTAATTTATAAAGCGTTTTCCATAATTTAATTAGCTAAACCAACAAAAATAATCATTAAAAAAGACAAAGATCATAAAAAGGAGAAGAATGGAAAAACCTAAACGAAAAACGATTCCCTGAATTTTAGCAGATATTTTCCTCCCAGTAATGACCTCAATGACATGCAATAAAAGATGCCCACCGTCAAGCGGTAGAATCGGAAAAAGGTTAATAAGCCCAACACTTATTGAAAGAAAAGCTGCTAAATTCAATAAAGAGATAAAACCTGTCTCGCTCACTTTCCAAGCAATTTTAACGGTTTTAGAAGGTCCACTTAGCCGACAACGATCCTCTTTGCCTCCTATTAAACGACTCATAAAAAGAACGGTTTGAGTGGCGATAAACACAGTACGGTCTGACGCTTTTCTTACAGCTGTTACAAAACCATAGCGAATATGTTTTATATAAGTTGGATCTAAACGTGCAGGATTATTTAAATCAACAGGAACACCTACACCTATCATAGCACTTCGTGTTCGATTACCAAATCCATCATCTCGCTCAACGACTTTCGGGGTAATCATCGTTGTAAAGAATCGCCCCATGCGTTCTATTTTAAACTCTATGGGTTCTCTTCCGTGAAAAGCTACATAATTCATCAAATCTTCAAAGCTTTCAACCCGTCGCCCATCCATTTCAACAAAACGATCACCTAATTCCAAACCGGATTGAAGAGCAGGGCTATCTTTTACCAAAGAACCAACAACGGGCTCAATGGCTACACGACCATAGATAAAGAAAAAAAATGTTAGAATAACAACAGTAAAAAGGGCATTGAAGAAAGGACCGGCAAAAACAGTTGCTGCTTTTTTCCAAGCATGCGCACTAGCAAATGAACCATCAACAATCAGAGATGATTGGGATGATTCCGTATCGATTTTTTCCTCATCCCCAACAAATTTTACATAACCTCCTAAGGGGATAAGTGCTAAACGCCACTTCGTGCCATGCTTATCTGTATAACTCGCTATTTCTGGTCCAAATCCAAGCGAAAAAATTAACGCCTTAATACCACACCACCGACCAATGAGATAGTGCCCAAATTCGTGCACAAAAATGATAATCATAATGATGAAAAGAATACTCAAACTTCTTAAAAGAAAATCACCCATAGTGACGATATGATTTAAAAGTTCCAAACTATCTTCTCCCAATTAGATCATACTAAAAAGATTAAAAGGCGCATCCATATCAGACATAAATGAACCAATTAAATAAAGAAGAAAAGCTGCCCCTACCAATCCATCTATACGATCCATAAAACCACCATGTCCAGGCAATAAAGAACTAGAATCTTTAACAGAAAACCGTCTTTTGAGCCATGATTGCCCTAAATCACTCAATTGTGAAACAATTGACAAAACAAGTGTAAGGAGTGGCACAAAAAAACTGGCTAAATTTATATCAAAAAATCCAAAAGCAACCCATATACCACCGAAAACTCCGACAAATGTACCACCAAGTGCTCCTGACCATGTTTTATTAGGAGAAAATTGTGGTGCTAATTTAGGGCCCCCTAATGCACGTCCGATAAAATAACCACCAATATCTGTTCCCCACACTATCGTAAATAAGAAAATAACAACTTGGAACCCCAACATTTCATGATCCCGTAGAAAGCATAAAGCAACAACAGGAAAAGATGCATATAAAAAACCACAAAAAACCCAACCACTCTTTTTTATAGATATAATAGCTAATACTGTAGCTAAAACGATTAAAACACAAAAAATCAATGAAGCAGATACACTCAACACTAAAAAAAAGCCAAAGATTAAATAAAATATACTTGCTAATATTTTTTGTAAAATACACCATTTCTCTTTAGTAATACTCATCCACTCATAAAGAACAAAACCGCCAATACACCATACAAATAAAAAAAAGAAGTTTCCTCCCAACCATGTTAGATACAACGCAATAATGCCAAAAACAAAAGCTGTCAGAATACGATAAACCAAATTAGACAAAACAACATCCAAACAATAAAAATAGAAAATACAAGCTCTAAAATTAACGCAAGAAAAACTCCCCTACGCAGTATTTTTATCTCATACCTGTATAATTTCTCTTATAATTTATCATAAATAATTCAGTCTACTAAGATAGCGCTTATGAAACTAATAATCAATGAAAACAGCTTCAAAAATCTCCGTCAAAATTATAAAATATTTTTTTAATATTTTCTCAAATATAAAATGAAAAAGCAGTTACCTCTGCCCCATACAAATTAACTAATATAGGTTTCGTATAAAAATACTTTTCTATCAACTATTCGTCATTAAAAAACGAATTACGCCACATAACATCTGCTTGATCAATTATACTCACATGTTTTATAATGAGAAATAAGAGAAAGGTTAGGCTTGTTTTTTGCATTATATTCTTTCCCCAACCTTCATCTTAGAATATTTGAATAATTTCTAATAATGCTTTCATTATGCATTTTAACAAAGACGTGCTCAACTAAAAAACCGCACCATGCTGTTAAATAGTGTCTCCCAGCAAAGGGCATGATTTATCACGCAGACTAAAAAATAAAAACATCCGCCCTTTCAAATCAGTCTCTCCCATATCAAAATGATAGAATACCTTCCTGCATCACACCTTGCTACCACAGAGCACACCACGCCCTACAATTATCCCTAGAAACAATTTACAGGCTGGGAGTATAACATCCTTTTTCTAGCGACAAAATCGTCTTAAACGTGCATAATCTCAGATTCTTTTACGGCTAAAATTTTATCAATATCAGCAATAGTTTCATCTGTGAGTTTTTGAACTTTTTCAGACAAACTATGGGATTCATCTTGTCCAATTTCACCATCTTTTTCTAACTTTTTCAAATTGTCCAGACCATCCCGACGAACATGACGTGTAGCAACACGCGCTTGCTCTGCATAGTGATGCGCAATTTTTACAAGTTCTTTACGGCGCTCTTCATTCAACTCAGGCAAAGGAATACGTAAATTCGTACCATCAGTTATGGGATTTAAACCAAGACCAGAATCGCGAATAGCGCGCTCTACAGCTCCAACCATCGTTTTATCCCATACAGAAACAGAAAGCATCCGAGGTTCAGGAACAGAAATATTAGCAACCTGATTTATATGAACAACAGAACCATAAGATTCAACGGTCAACGGTTCTAATAAACTGGCCGATGCACGTCCAGTCCGCAAACCACCTAACTCATGTTTAAAAGCCGTAATGGCACCATCCATGCGACGTTTCAGATCATCCATAATTGATGTAACATTCATATTTCTGTCTCCTTCAATTGTCCTTTGAAGCTTACCCTTATTCCGATACTATTGTAAAGCGTCCTGTTCCATTCAAGACCTTAGCCAAACCGCCTTTTTCATGAATGGAGTACACAATAATCGGTACATTGTTCTCACGTGCTAAAGTGACCGCCGTTGAATCCATAACAGATAATCCCCATTGCAAAACTTCAACATGTGTTAATTGGTCAAAACGCTTAGCCGTAGGGTCTATTTTTGGATCTGCTGAATAAATACCATCAACTTGTGTTCCTTTAAGAAGGACATCCGCACCAATTTCTGCTGCACGTAAAGTAGCAGCAGAATCAGTGGTAAAAAATGGATTTCCTGTACCACCTGCAAAAATAACAACTTTTCCCTGATTCATATAAGCTATTGCTTTACGTTGCGAGAAACTTTCACAAATTTGTGGCATAGCAATCGCAGAGAGTACAACAGTTTCAACCCCTAATTTTGTCAAAGATGTTCGCAATGCTAAAGAGTTAATAGCAGTTGCAAGCATTCCCATATGATCACCTGTCACTCGGTCCCCACCATGCGAAGCAACAGCAACGCCACGAAAAATATTTCCCCCACCGATAACAACCGCAACTTCTATCCCCATTGTGCGCACTTCTGCAATATCAGCGGCAATACGGTCTACAACAGAAACATCAATGCCAAAATTCTGCCCTCCCATAAGAGCTTCACCAGAAGCCTTTAAAAGAATACGTTTATACGGAAGTGCTAATGCCATTAATAATCTCCCCAAAAGCCCATTTACTTTTTGCTTTTGACATCACGAAGGGCACCACTTTTTTCACGTGACGCCCTCTCAACAATTACATTTTTCCCCTCAGAGATTCTACAACCAATGATATGACTTTAAATCTCTGATCAAGAGTTTGCAATAACTAGCCTTTTACAGCAGCAGCAACCTCTGCTGCAAAATCAGACTCCTCTTTTTCCACACCTTCACCTAATGCAAAACGAATAAAGCCTGTAATTTTTGCTGGAGCACCTATTGATTTCTCAGCATCCTTTAAAGCAGCCTCAACAGTTATATCAGGATTCATAACAAAAGCTTGAGAAAGCAAAACAACCTCTTCAAAAAACTTACGCATACGCCCTTCTACCATTTTTTCAATGATATTTTCAGGTTTTCCAGACTGACGTGCTTGATCTGAAAAAATTGCTTTTTCACGTTCAACAGCAGAAGCATCAACATCTTGTGCTGTAAGTGCTAATGGATTGGTTGCCGCAATATGCATCGCGACCTGCCGACCAAAAGCAAGAGCAGCCTCTTTATTTCCTGTTGTTTCAATCGCAACCAAAACACCAAGTTTTCCAAGCCCATCAGCCACACTATTGTGTATATAAGTCGCAACAACACCATTCTCAACGGACAATTTAGCGGAACGACGAAATGTTATATTTTCGCCAATTGTACCAATTGCATCTTTAATTGTAAGCTCTACAGTCTTCTCAGAACCTGGATAAAGAGAAACAGAAACAGATTCAACATCCCCTGACGTATCTAAGGCAGCAGTTGCTACTTTACGCACGATGTCTTGGAATCCATCATTGCGTGCAACAAAATCTGTTTCAGAATTAATCTCAACCAAAACTGCATGTGAATCTTTTGATACGACTCCGATTAATCCCTCAGCTGCTGTACGACCAGCCTTTTTATCTGCTTTAGCTATTCCTTTTTTACGAAGCCAATCAACAGCAGCTTCCATATCACCATTGGTCTCTGCTATGGCGGCTTTACAGTCCATCATACCAGCGCCAGATAGTTCTCGAAGTTCTTTTACTTGTGCAGCAGTAATGCTCATATTTGCCTCTTTATTTTGTAACAGTGAAAGCGTGCAAAATCCCTCTGCACGCCTATAACTTCTTCTTTAGACAATAAAAGTACCTTAATTAGGCATTTTATATTATTCAGAAACTTCTGAAACTGCATTTTCTTCCAAAATAGGCTCCACAGGTGCATCAACTTGAGCTCCTAAATCGATACCCATTGCTCCTTGCTGGCGTGCAATACCATCAAGAGCAGCACGGGCAAAAAGATCGCAATAAAGAGAAATTGCACGTGAAGCATCGTCATTACCTGGTATTGGATGTGTTACGTCATCGGGATCACAATTGGTATCAATAATAGCAATCACTGGAATACCTAAACGTTTTGCTTCTTGGAGTGCAATATTTTCTTTATTCGTATCGATAACAAAGATAAGATCTGGAACAGAACCCATATCTTTAATACCACCAAGCGCACGATTAAGCTTTTCACGATCACGTTCAAGATTTAAACGTTCCTTTTTAGTAAAGCCTTGCGCTTCAGCAGCAAGAATTTTATCAAGCTTTCGCAAACGATGTATCGAATTGGAAATCGTTTTCCAGTTTGTGAGCATGCCGCCAAGCCAGCGTGCATTAACGTAATACTGGGCAGAACGATTCGCCGCATCAGCGATAATGTCAGATGCTTGCCGTTTCGTACCAACAAATAGAATACGACCACCACGCGCAACAGTATCTGAAACAAGTTTAAGCGCTTGATGTAAAAGCGGAACGGTCTGAGCAAGGTCAATAATATGGATATTATTACGCTGACCATAAATATAGGGAGTCATTTTGGGATTCCAACGATGAGTCTGGTGACCAAAATGCACACCTGCTTCTAAAAGCTGGTGCATAGTAAAATCGGGTAGTGCCATAAATCTTATCCTTTCCGGTTCAACCTCCGCGGAAAAAGCAGGAAGACCTGCTACCGGCGGATGCTTGCTAGAAGTTTCTCACAGATCATTTGCAAACACCCAGACTCCGCGTGTGGAATAGCGCAAACATACTAATATTTGATTCTTTTTCAAGTTATTTTCTTTAATCATTTAATATTTGCATTTTCACATTGATTAAGATCTTTTCCAAGTTCCAAGAATTCGAGACTGTTCAATTTTGCACGCACTGAAAAAGTTCCATAATCTATATGAAGATCACGCATGACACCATTCTCATGTAAGAGAAAACTGCTACGATAAACCGGCAAACCATCTTTATTTTCTCCATCATCAAAATAAGAAATTGTAACAGGCCAATATTCTTCTTCATCCAATTTTCTTACTTTTTCCGTTTCGCTATCAGATAAAAGCGTCTTCTTTTCCCCTATGACGATACTTTCTTTTATAACTTTATCTGCTTTATTTGTCCCATCAAATACAGTAACATTGTAAAAATGATCTCCTGCTTTTGCATGGCGGATAATATTTTTTAGTTGCATCATTGGAAATTCAGCCATTGCAAGCTTATACTCTTTTTCCTTTGGCTTTTTTAAGGTAACTGTAATACCATCTTGCGTACGCTCCGCAACTCCCTCGGCACGATGCACAACCTCTTCTCCCTCTTGATCTGTAATATTAAAACGAAATGTACGGCTGTCTCCTGTTTCATAACTCGTCGTCTGTTGATCCGTCAAACGTACTGGCATATCTTCAATGTAAACACGGCTAATGAAACGAAAACGTGTGCTATAGCCTTGGCATGCCGAACCAGCAAGCTCGTAAACCATTCGCCCTGACATCGCAGAAATTGTCATGTCATGAGAAACGCTATCGAGATGAAAATCATAAATTGCTCGATGAGGCACAATAAAAATAGGCTCTTCAGCTCTCGCTGTACATAAAAAAACAATATATAAAATTATTATAAATAATGATCTAATCATTCCCAAATTCCAAACTTTATCCCCGTTGCATAACATCATACAATAAGGCAAAAAAGGCTAATTTCTCAATTAACCACACATTTCCTTAAATCAAAAAATAGATTATACAATGAATGTATTATAGAGCAGCTATGGAGTTTAAATTATGACTAATATGATTGAAAAAAACTTAGAGAAATTCGGAATCACTCTTCCTGAAGTAATCTCCCCCCTTGCCAATTACATCACCACTTCACAAAGTGGCAATCAACTCTTTATTTCTGGACAACTCCCTCTTATTAATGGAAAACCAATAGCCATCGGTAAAGTTGGTGCAACTGTGAATACCGAACAAGCCCAAAAAGCATCCGAAGCTTGCGCTCTCAATATTCTCGCTCAACTCCAAGCAACTCTAGGTGACTTAAATAAAATAAAACGTGTGGTAAAAATTACTGTTTTTGTGGCTGTAGATTCTCATTTTACCGATATTCCTTTTGTTGCCAATGGAGCTTCTAATTTATTCGTCAATATTCTTGGTGAAATTGGAAAACACGCCCGTTCTGCTATTGGTGTTGCCTCTCTTCCTATGGATGTTCCTGTAGAAGTTGAAGCCATCATAGAAATCTAAGCCTTTATATAAGACAGTGCACCATCCTAAATATAACTAAAGTCAAAATACTTCTTTGTCTTACACTCTGATAAACTTTGTATTTTTTCGTTTTTAATTAAAATCTTAAACTTACAATAAAAGGAAATATTTGTATGAAACAAGCTTATGATAACAACAATATTTTTGCTAAATTGATTCGCAATGAAATCCCTTCTGTTCGTGTATACGAAGATGATGATGTTATTGGATTTATGGATATCATGCCACAGGCACCAGGTCATACGCTGGTCATTCCTAAAAAAGGCTCTAGAAACTTACTTGATGCAGATACTGAAACATTATTTCCTGTTATTAAAGCTGTTCAAAAAATTGCAAATGCCGTCAAAAAAGCCTTTCAAGCAGATGGCATAACTGTCATGCAATTTAATGAAGCAGCTAGTCAACAAACCGTTTATCACCTCCATTTCCATATTATACCACGTATGGAGGGAATAGAGCTTACCCCTCATAATGATATGGTAACGCCTCCAGAAATACTTGAAGAGAATGCAAAAAAAATCCGTGCAGCTTTATAACACACTCTTAAGTTGTTGTGCTTTTTTTTCTACACGTTTTTTTTGTAAAGTTTTCCATTTTACTTTTCTTTGAACTTACAGATATATCGGAAGATGAAATTTCTAACTGTAAGCTTTCTTTTTTACCATTTGATTTTTGTGTCAATACGCGAACGGTACCGCCATTGCGTAACTTTCCAAATAAAATTTCATCAGCTAATGGCTTTTTAATATATTCTTGTATAACACGCCCTAATGGGCGTGCTCCCATCTGAGAATCATATCCTTTATTAGAAAGCCATAAAGTTGCAGAAGGGCTTAATTCAAAACAAATTCCCCGATCAGCTAATTGTGCTTCAAGCTGAAAAATAAATTTTTGCACTATCTGATTGATGATTAAATGAGATAAAGGTGCAAACGGAATAATTGCATCTAACCGATTACGAAATTCTGGTGTAAATAACCGATTGATTGCTTCTATATCCTCACCATCACGATGTACTTTCCCAAATCCAATAGCTGATTTTGCCATATCTGAAGCACCAGCATTGGTTGTCATAATCAAAATAACATTGCGGAAATCAATTTTCTTACCATTATGGTCTGTTAATCTACCATAATCCATTACCTGCAATAAAATATTAAATAACTCTGGGTGCGCTTTCTCAATCTCATCTAGCAATAGAACTGCGTGAGGTTTCTGATCAACGGCATCTGTAAGGAGACCTCCTTGATCAAACCCTATATAACCTGGAGGTGCTCCGATTAAACGTGCTATCGTATGCCGTTCCATATATTCTGACATATCAAAACGCAATAATTCAATGCCTAAAGATGATGCAAGCTGTTTTGCAACTTCAGTTTTTCCTACACCTGTTGGTCCTGAAAATAAATAACTTCCTATTGGTTTATCCGGTTCGCGTAAACCTGCTCGCGCCAATTTTATGGATGAAACTAAGACGGAAATTGCCTGATCTTGACCATAAACAACATGTTTGAGTTCTCTTTCAAGCTTACTCAGTATCTTCTGATCATTCCGGGAAACTGTTTTTGGTGGAATTCTTGCAATTGTAGCAACAGTCGCTTCAATTTCTTTAACACCTATACTCTTCTTGCGTTGTTTTTGTGGCAAAAGCTTTTGCGCTGCGCCACTTTCATCAATAATATCAATTGCTTTGTCAGGTAACCTACGGTCAATTATATAACGTGAAGATAATTCTACAGATGCCTTCATCGCCTGATCTGTATATTTAATCTGATGAAAATCTTCAAAGTAAGGCTTCATCCCCTGCAAAATTTTAATCGCATCTGTAACAGAAGGTTCATTAATATCAATCTTCTGAAAACGACGCTCTAAAGCACGATCTTGTTCAAAGAATTTGCGATATTCTCTGTAAGTCGTCGAACCAATACATCGCATAGTTCCAGAAGATAACACAGGTTTCAAAAGATTTGCTGCATCCATATTTCCCCCTAATGTTGCTCCTGCTCCAATTAAGGTATGGATTTCATCAATAAATAAAATAGCATCTGGATACAGCTCAAACTCTTTAATAACTTGCTTTAAGCGTTCTTCAAAATCACCGCGATAACGTGTACCTGCAACAAGTCCCCCCATATCAAGAGAAAATATTGTTGCATTTGATAAAACTTCAGGCACTTGCCCATCAACAATGCGCTTTGCCAATCCCTCAATTATAGCTGTTTTCCCTACTCCAGGATCACCAACCAAAAGCGGATTGTTTTTTGACCTTCGACATAAAATCTGAATCATGCGTGAAATTTCTATTTCACGGCCAATTAATAAATCAATTTTTCCATTACGTGCTTTACAATTGAGATCAACACAATAATTCGTTAAAGCACTTGTTCCTCTTTCACCATTATCCGAAATCTGCTGATCTAATTGCTCTTCAAGTCCTTCAAGTAACATGGATAACCCATCATCACGCGTGACACCCTGTGAAATAAAACGTACAGCATCATAGCGTGTCATTCCCATCTCTTGAAGAAAATATGCTGCATGGCTTTCACGTTCAGAAAAAATTGCAACAAGAACATTTGCCCCCGATACTTCATCTTTTCCAGCTGATTGTGCATGAATCACCGCACGTTGGATAACACGCTGGAAAAAAGCTGTAGGCTTTGTATCCTCATCAGCTCTAATCTGTTCATCTAACTCTGAGCGAAGATAATTGGTTAAGCGCTCTCGCAATTCCTCCACATCTACTTGGCAAGCCTGAATAACGGAATTTGCATCGGCATCATCTAACAGCGCAAGTAGAAGATGCTCTAGTGTTGCATATTCATGCCGTGCTTGAGTAGCAATTGTTAATGCACGATGCAAAACCTCTTCAAGACTAGGTGTAAAAGATGGCATAGCTCCTCACTTCCATTCCATTACACATTGTAACGGATGTTCATTTTGACGCGCACATTCCCTCACTTGTAATATTTTCATTTCAGCGACTTCATAAGTATAAGTCCCACATTCTCCTATCCCATTGTGATGAACATTTAACATTATCCGCGTTGCCTCTTCGAAACTTTTTTTAAAAAAGTTCTTCAAAACGAAAACAACAAAATCCATAGGTGTGTAATCATCATTAAGCAAAAAAACTCGACATAATTTAGGTTTTTCGAGTTTTTCTCTAGCCTTAGGCATTATAACCGCACCATGCCTACCTTCATCCCAATTCTTGCCCTTTTCATTATGCATAATATGAGCTATAGAGTTTATTATGAGCGTCTGTCCCATTATCGTTTTCCATGCAACACATTTTTTATTAATTTTAAATTCTTTCATAACTATTGCAATACCTGTTTGTATTAGAAAAAAATCTCCCTCTATGGTTAGACTTCAATCACTCACTCATAAAATAACTTCTGTAAACAAATTAGTAATACCATTCGCCTAAACTGCATCAACAAATTACAGAAAAGGAAGCTTTATAGAAGTTTTTCAGGATAAATGGAGAAATAGGATACTGCAAGTGTATATTAATTATCAAAAAATTATGCGCTACTGTAAAACAATAGCAATTTCTTTTGTTATGTTAGCTTTTTCTTACTGTTGGGCATCAGCCACACCTCAAGGCGCATATCCTGATAAGTATGCGGCTATTGTTATAGATGCTACTACGGGAAAAACTCTATTTCAAGCCAATGCAACACTGAAACGTTATCCTGCTTCTTTAACAAAAATGATGACATTGTACTTACTCTTTGAAGCTATGCAGATGCGTCGTGTGACACCAAATACACCAATTCCTGTTTCTCATTATGCAGCAATGCGTCCACCAACAAAAATTGGATTTAAAGCAGGCCAAACAATTTCTGCAGAATCAGCAGCTAAAGCACTCATTACAAGATCCGCAAATGATGTTGCTGCTGCCATTGCAGAATATCTTGGAGGTAGTGAAAAAAAATTCGCTCAAATGATGACAATAAAAGCTCGTAAACTTGGCATGAAACATACACATTTTGCAAATGCTTCAGGACTTCCGGATGTGCACAATTATTCTACAGCACGAGATATAGCGACTTTGTCATTAGCTTTACGTAAACATTTTCCCAAACAATATAAATTGTTCAAAACAAAAAGTTTTAATTTCCGTGGACATAAAATTAACAGCCACAATAAACTTGTTAAAATAATGAAAGGTGTCGATGGAATTAAAACAGGCTACACACAAATGTCAGGTTCTAATTTAGCAACTTCGATGCGTCTTGAGGGGCGCTCTGTTGTCGCTGTTGTTATGGGAGGTAAATCATCTACTGCGCGTGACGAGCATATGGCTAGCCTATTGAAACAATATTTGCCCAAAGCAAGCCAAATGAAAAGTGGTGAACGTTTAATGGCTTCTGTACGCTATCACTTACCGACTGGCGCCAATACTCCTATACCGACCATTAAAGCTGATTCAAGTAATTTTGACGATGAAATTTCGACTATGTTGACAGCATTTGCAGAACAACCTAAAAACTCCAATATCGCAATAACGGCTGTAAATAAGGTAATTATACCAATACCGAATCCTCAAAAAACTATACCGGCTGAGACTCATAAAATTGTAACAGTCTCTTTGTCCGAAAATGCCGGATGGGCTATCCAAATTGGTTCTCTTCCTAGTGAAGAACAAGCAAAAACTCTACTTTTAAAAGCAAAAAATATAGCTTTTTCTATTTTAAAACACGCATCTTCACACATGCAACTGTTTGAAAAAAATGGGCGGCGTTATTACCGAGCGCGCTTTACAGGGTTTCAATCAAAAAAAGCTGCATTTGATGCTTGCTCTACATTAAAGAAAGCAAATTTTAACTGCTATACTGTAGCCTACTAAAAATTTTTGAATTCTGCGTTAAGGATAGTATTATGACAGATAATGCTTTTGCTTCATTCCATAAAAAAGAAATTTTATTGAAGCAATCATCCCTCCTTTCATTGCGTTCTCTTCACGATGCTGCCGCAAAACTTACTGGTTTAAAATATAATTCGACTGCATTAGATACACAATCTCTTGTTCACCTTCTCATTTGCCAAACAATACGCAACCGTCGTCTCATAATGCCTCCTGTACGCATTCATTTACGCGTTGCGAGCCAAACTGGTAATGTGCCTATTAAAATCCGTTTAGGAGCAACAAATATTTAATTTCTCTAAAAAATTATTTTATTATTAACCATTATCTACAGCCTTAGAAAACCCTTTGATAAACATACTTTTTTCTTAAATTGTTGAATTTTTCTGACAGCTTTTCCAACTATCCAATATCTCCAAGCTTTCAATAAAAACATTGTTAAGGACATAAAAATACCCAATATTTTTCCACTTTTGGATTTAATATAAAAAATTATCCTTGATATCTTTCTGGAAAAAATGAATAGCTTCATTAGATGAAAGCTTATCATTTGATGGGATTATTGTAAAAGTTCAATAAAGAAAGTCCCTCTTAATAACGCTCCCCATACAACATAAACGCTGAAAAAAACATAAGCTTTATCAGAAAATACGATCTCTCTCCCAAAAGTCCAGTTATGGATTGAAAAATGTTCCAGCTCTTAACAAGATATCACATTGACTGCAAGACCACCTTTACTTGTCTCTTTATAGCGTTCACTCATATCATGACCAGTCTGGCGCATTGTTTCTATACAAGCATCAAGAGAAACAAAATGATCTCCATTACCATATAATGCAAGAGAAGAAGCCGTTACCGCCTTAACAGCTCCCATTGCATTACGCTCAATACAAGGAACTTGTACAAGACCTGCAACAGGATCACATGTCATTCCCAAGTGATGTTCAAGCGCAATTTCTGCCGCATTTTCAATTTGAGCTGGTGTTCCACCTAACGCTGCGGTCAACCCTGCTGCGGCCATTGAAGATGCCGTTCCAACTTCACCTTGACACCCAACTTCTGCACCAGAAATAGAGGCATTATGTTTGATAACACCGCCTATAGCTGCTGCCGTTAATAGAAAATTATGTATTCCCTCTCGATCTGAATCATCATTAAATTGAAGATAATAACGCAAAACGGCTGGGACGACACCGGCTGCTCCATTTGTTGGTGCTGTAACAACACGACCACCTGCTGCATTTTCCTCATTGACTGCTATAGCATATACCGAAAGCCAATCATTTGCCCAAAGTGGATAATTGTAATTTTTCTTTTGTTTTTCCAAAAGCGTTTCATGCAGCTTTTTAGCGCGCCTTAGAACACGCAATCCACCAGGCAACTCACCTTCTTGTGAAAGACCTCTATCAATGCAATTTGTCATCGCTGAAAAAATTTCATCAAGCCCTACATCAAGAGAAGAACGCTCTATCTTTGTTTCTTCATTTAAGCGCTTCATTTCAGCAATTGAAAGTCCTGATTTTTCTGCCATTGATAACATTGTACAAGCAGAATCGAATGGATATGGTACCTCAAATGCTTCTGGTTGTATATTATCATTCATATGGCTTAATTCATCCTCAGTCACAACAAAGCCACCGCCGATAGAATAATAAATCTGCCGCAACAGAACATTCCCATCAGTATCAAGTCCTTCAAAGGCTAGTCCATTTGTATGTCCAGGGAGGATTTGCTTTCGTTCAAAAATAAGATCACGTTGCACATCAAACTGATAAGCGGGATGACCTACTGGTTGCACTTTTTTTTCACGTATAACTTTTTCTAACAGAAACCCCATGCTATCAGGATCAACAGTAGAAGCTTTTTCTCCTAAAAGTCCTAATATGATAGCTCTATCTGTTGCATGACCAATACCCGTGAAAGCTAAAGAACCATAAAGATAAACACGTATACGAGAAACTTGAACATCAGACGACTGAGAAAAATCTCCTATCTTTTGCAAAAACATATTAGCAGCTGTCATTGGTCCCATCGTATGTGAGCTAGAAGGACCAATCCCAATTTTAAAAAGTTCAAAAACAGATAGAAACACGTATCACCTTAAACTATAGTACAGCTTGAGCATATATGCTTTTTCATAACGTTTCTTCCGTTTAAAATCAAATTGCGAGATAAACTAAAAAAATGACAACAATAAACACGAATGTCGCTCGTCTTGCTACCACCCAACACTTTCTTTCTATAGTGTTTTCCATTAGCCAACCTTTAAAACGGACAATGCCCCTAGAGTCACAACTCCTAATGTTTCAAGCGTAGTAAAATAAGTGTTAATATGCAATATTAAAATTCAATAAGGATGAGAAATCTTATCGGAAATATTTTTCATAAGGCACTAAGTTCTTCAAAACGTATGCTTAATTTTATAAAATATTTTATGGATATGTTTCAATGAAACGTACAAATTTTTCTAACGATTCTCGTTCTGTCTCAAAATTGTTTTCTGGAGCACTCATATCGCGATAACCAAGTGCCATACCACAGATAATATGGCGATCAGAAGGAATAGATAAAAGCGTACGAATCTGTTTATGATAATCAGCAAAAGCAGCTTGAGGACAGGTATCTAATCCAAATCCACGTGCAGCTAACATAATGGTCTGCATAAACATACCCAAATCAAGCCAACTCCCCATTTCCATGTCGTGATCCATTGTAAATAAGAGTCCTACAGGTGCATCAAAAAATAAAAAATTTCGCGCCTTTTGATGAAGTACTTTTTCTTCATCATCTTTTTGAATTCCAAGACTCTGATAAAGATCCAAACCAACTTTTCGACGCCTTGAAATATAAGGCTCACGCCACTGACGTGGATAATAACTATATTCACGCTCTCCTTTTACACCTGAAAGCACAAGTTGTGAAAGCTCTTGCCCTACTTTCTGTAATACACTTCCTGTAAGCACAATTACTTGCCATGGCTGAATATTTGTTCCAGATGGTGCACGTGCTGCAAGTTTTAAGATTTCTTTGATTGTTTCCAAACTAACTGGCTGATCAGTAAAAGCGCGAATTGACTTTCGTGACAAAATAGATTGAAAAACACTCATAGGAGAAACTGTCATTGTTTTTACTTTCTTTATGAAAAATAGTTTTTTCTTATCAAGGATAATATACTGCGAAAATACCTTTGCAGCTTTTTCAAACACTCTATTTCTTTAAATGACTTACACATTTCACGCAGTGGTAAATATTCCCCTTAGAGATAATATAATCTATCTCTTTTAAGAGAAAGAAATTTGTCTAAAAGAAGACAAAATAAATTTATAATCAATGACTAACCCCCAACTCCGTTAAGCTCTCAAAAAAACTCTCTTCAATTCGTTCTAAATCCTGTAGAAGATCATCAACATCATGCTGCTTTTGCTTTAAATCAGTTCGTTTTTTATGAATTCCTGCAATTAATTTCTTAAGCTTTTTCTCATCATCAGGTGGTTTTCCAACCATTGTCAACATATCAGATATTTCAGACAACGAAAATTTTACTCTGTTAGCATACAGGATTTGTTTTAACTTATGACGATCCGTTTATGTATAAAGCCGTGTACTTCCACACCGAAAAGGGATAAGAAGTCCCTCTTCTTCATAGCAAAGTTCGAGCTATTATTGAAAACTCACGTGTTAATTTTCCAATTGAATAATATTCGTACATTTTATTATTCTGTCTGCATAGATCACATTGTTATAAGAAATATATCTATTTTTTATAAAACTTAGTGAGCACCTTAATCTCTACTTTTCTGCATTCTAATTTAGAAGAAAATACATTCATAAACATTGTATAGTAGAGAATCAATTATTTTTAGATTACAGAAAGACTATTGATCTTTCATTATAAATCCTTTTAAATCTCTATAGAAGATATCAATTAAAAATTTTCCTAAAGTTTAAAATCAATCATTATTTGATTTGTAGATAATCAACTCTTTTCCTTGAATATGATTTTTGAGTTTCACATATTTGGGAAAAAACTTTCTATACTGCCTTCAGAAATTAAGAAACTTTAAAATGAAACAACAAGAAAGATAAGCATCATTACAAAACAATAAGCTACTAAAGATGTTTAAAATAACTATCGCCTTATAATTTTTGATATTTTTCAAGAAAATATACAACTTCTGCATTTCGAAATAAAAAACGTCTGAACTTTCTATTCAGACGTTTTTATATTATGTGGTGTTGTATTTAAATTATTCAGCAACGGCCCCGGTTGTCATATTTGTCAACATAGCCTTAGCCACTTCGTTATTACTAGACTTACGCTGCTCATCTACAATCAAATCATCACGAACTGCAGCAATACGACGGATTTGAGAAATTGTACCACCCGTACCTGCTGGAATAAGACGACCGACAATAACGTTCTCTTTAAGTCCTTGCAAAGTATCAATTTTACCAGAAACTGCTGCTTCAGTAAGAACACGTGTTGTTTCCTGAAACGATGCCGCCGAAATGAAAGAAGGCGTTTGAAGAGAAGCTTTTGTAATTCCAAGAAGAATGGGATTACCAGATGCAGGTTTCTTCCCTTCTGCAATCAAATTATCATTGATTTCATCAAGTTCAATACGATCAACATTATCACCTGGAATATAACCAGAATCTCCAGATTCTGTAATTTCAACTTTTTGCAACATTTGACGAACAATCACTTCAATGTGCTTATCATTAATAAGAACTCCCTGCAAACGATAAACCTCCTGAATCTCATTAACAAGATAAGATGCCAAAGCTTCAACCCCCTTAATCGCCAAGATGTCATGAGGTGCTGGATTACCATCAAGGATATAATCTCCCTTTTCAATTTGATCGCCTTCTTGGAAGTGGAACAACTTACCTTTTGGAATCAAGTATTCTACTGCCTCAAGAGTTTCATCATTTGGTTCAATAATGATACGACGTTTATTCTTATAACCACGGCCAAATCGAATTGTACCACTTACTTCAGCAATAATCGCATGATCCTTTGGACGACGCGCTTCAAAAAGCTCAGCCACACGAGGAAGACCACCCGTAATATCTTTCGTCTTGGCACTTTCCATTGGCAAACGAGCAATAACATCACCAGCCTTAACATGAGCACCAAGCTCAACAGAAAGAATAGTTTCCACTGACATCATATAACGAGCTTCACCTCCCTTATACAATTTAGCAATGGATTCACCTTCTTTATCCGTGTGAATAATAATAGCTGGTTTAAGATCCGCACCACGTGGATTAGCGCGCCAATCAATCACCAAACGCTTCGTAATACCCGTAGATTCATCAGCTGTTTCAGTGACAGATAAACCATCAATCATATCTTCAAAACCCACATAGCCTTCAACTTCCGTTAAAATTGGACGTGTATAAGGATCCCATTCTGCTATACGTTGGCCACGTTTAACCACATCACCATCATCAACAAAAATATGAGCACCATAGCTAACACGATGTACAACGCGCTCTTTTCCTAACTCATCCTTGATAAGGATAGCCATATTACGCCCCATAACAACCAAATGTCCTTCAGAATTACGAACCACATTACGATTACGAATCTCCACCTTACCTTCATAAGATGCCTCTAAATACGATGAATCAACAACCTGCGCAGTTCCTCCTAAGTGGAAAGTACGCATAGTAAGCTGTGTTCCCGGCTCACCAATGGATTGAGCAGCAATAACACCAACGGCTTCTCCCTGATTAACAGGTGTTCCACGCGCCAAATCACGACCATAGCATTTTGCACAAACACCAAGACGTGTTTCACATGTTAATGCAGAACGAATTTGAACAGATTGAATTCCAGCTGCTTCAATCTTCGCGACATCAGCTTCCTCAATCATTGCTCCACCTTCAAGGATAACCTCTCCAGAGACAGGATGTAGAATATCAACAAGCGCTGTACGACCAAGAATTCTTTGCCCAAGGGAGGCAACAATTTGTCCTGCATCAACAATCGGCTGCATGGTAAGCCCTTTTGCGGTACCACAATCAACTGCTGAAATAATAGCATCCTGTGCAACATCAACAAGACGCCGTGTTAAATAACCAGAGTTTGCCGTCTTTAACGCAGTATCAGCAAGTCCTTTACGTGCACCATGCGTGGAATTGAAGTATTCATTAACAGTTAGACCTTCTTTAAAATTGGATATAATGGGTGTTTCAATAATTTCACCCGATGGTTTTGCCATTAATCCACGCATACCGGCCAATTGTCTCATCTGGTTAGCAGAACCACGAGCACCAGAGTGCGACATCATATAGATAGAATTCATCGGTCGTTGACGACCTGTTTTAGGATCAAAATCGACGGCTTGAATACGTTTCATCATTTCATCTGCAACGCGATCTGTACATTTACCCCAAGCATCTACAACCTTATTGTATTTTTCACCTTGTGTAATCAAACCATCATTATATTGCTGTTCGTACTCCTTAGCCAAAGCTTCTGTTTCTGCGACTAAACGCGACTTACTATCAGGAATAACCATATCGTCCTTACCGAATGAAATTCCTGCACGACAAGCATAAGAAAAGCCAAGCTGCATAATACGGTCACAAAAAATAACCGTCTCTTTTTGTCCACAGTGCCGATAAACATGATCAATCATTTTAGAAATGTTCTTTTTCGTCATCTCTTGATTGACAATATCAAATGAGATATCCGCACTTCTTGGCAAAAGCTCACCGATAATCAAACGACCAGGTGTCGTATCATAAAGTTTAGAGACTTCTTTTCCATCCTTCCCCATATTCTTAACACGGCCTTTAATCTTCGTATGAAGCGTTATAACCTTATTTTCCAAGGCATAATGAAGCTCACCTATATCAGAAAAGGCCATTCCTTCACCTGGTTCTTTTTCAGAAACAATTGAAAGATAATAAAGACCAAGAACCATATCCTGTGAGGGAACAATAATGGGAGCACCATTGGCCGGATGAAGAATATTATTGGTGGACATCATCAAAACACGGGCTTCAAGCTGTGCTTCAAGAGAAAGCGGCACGTGAACCGCCATCTGATCACCATCAAAATCTGCATTAAAAGCAGTACACACCAGTGGATGAAGTTGAATAGCTTTGCCTTCAATTAAGATAGGTTCAAAAGCCTGAATCCCCAAACGGTGCAATGTTGGCGCACGGTTGAGTAAAACAGGGTGTTCACGAATAACCTCATCCAAGATATCCCAAACTTCTGGATGTTCTTTTTCAACAAGCTTCTTTGCCTGCTTTACCGTTGATGAATAGCCTTTTGCATCAAGCCGCGCATAAATAAAAGGCTTAAATAATTCAAGAGCCATTTTTTTGGGAAGACCACATTGATGCAATTTTAATTCAGGACCCGTCACGATAACAGAACGCCCCGAGTAATCAACACGCTTCCCAAGTAAGTTCTGACGAAAACGTCCTTGCTTGCCCTTCAACATATCTGATAAAGACTTAAGAGGACGTTTATTGGCTCCAGTAATCACACGCCCACGCCGTCCATTATCAAACAATGCATCAACAGCTTCTTGTACCATACGCTTTTCATTGCGTACGATAATTCCAGGAGCACGCAATTCAATCAGCCGTTTCAAGCGGTTATTACGATTAATAACACGCCGATAAAGATCATTCAGATCTGATGTCGCAAAACGCCCACCATCAAGCGGAACCAATGGACGCAAATCCGGTGGAATAACCGGAATTGTTTTCATAATCATCCACTCTGGCTTATTTCCAGATTCAAGAAAATTTTCAACGATTTTAAGTCGTTTAATCAATTTTTTCTGCTTTAACTCTGAAGTTGTTTCAGCTAATTCAAGACGCAAATCATTAGCGATTTTATCTAACTCCATACTAGCTAAAAGCTCGTAAATAGCTTCAGCGCCAATCATAGCTGTAAACTGATCTTCTCCAAATTCATCAATAGCAAGCATATATTCTTCTTCAGAAAGAAGCTGATGGAGCTTAAGAGACGTCAATCCTGGTTCGGTTACAATATAATTCTCAAAATAAAGAACCCGTTCAATATCTTTTAAAGTTAAATCTAAAAGTGTAGAAATACGACCTGGTAATGATTTAAGAAACCATATATGCGCAACGGGTGCCGCAAGTTCAATATGCCCCATACGCTCACGACGTACGCGGGAAAGAGTAACCTCTACACCACATTTTTCACAAATAATGCCCTTATACTTCATGCGTTTATATTTGCCACATAGACATTCATAGTCCTTAATAGGGCCAAATATACGTGCACAAAAAAGACCATCACGCTCTGGTTTAAAAGTCCGATAATTAATCGTCTCAGGCTTCTTAATCTCACCATACGACCAGGACAAAATTTTCTCAGGACTCGCAATAGAAATACGAATAGAGTCAAATGTCTGCGCTGGCGCTTGAGGATTGAAAAGATTCATGACCTCGTGGTTCATGCTGTTCTCCTTCAAAGATTCTTAGAACCTGTTGTAATATCTCATCTATTTTATAACAGATCTTCTTTAAAAGACATTTACTTTTAAAAATGACCTGTATAGCCTTAATAAGGTTATTGAGCCTCTTAAAGTAATAAGAGCGCAGCCTTTTTCTAATGCGCTCCTTGAATTATTATTCTGCCGTATCAGACAATGCCCGCTGTGCAATAAGTTCACGCGCATCATCAAGCTCCACATTAAGAGCAAGTGAGCGCATTTCTTTTACCAACACATTAAAGCTTTCGGGTATACCTGCCTCAAATGTATCATCACCACGCACAATTGCCTCATAGACTTTTGTTCGACCAGCCACATCATCTGATTTTACTGTTAGCATCTCCTGCAAAGTGTATGCAGCACCATAAGCTTCAAGTGCCCAAACCTCCATTTCACCAAAACGCTGACCACCAAATTGTGCCTTACCTCCTAATGGCTGCTGCGTAACAAGTGAATAGGGACCAATAGAACGTGCATGAATCTTATCATCAACAAGGTGATGCAATTTCAACATGTAAATATATCCCACCGTTACTGGACGATCAAAAGGCTCCCCAGTACGACCATCATAAAGCGTAACCTGCCCTGAACTATCTAAGCCTGCGTCTTCCAGCATCATGTTAATATCAGACTCATGTGCTCCATCAAAAACAGGCGTTGCAATTGAAACCCCTTTCTTCATCTGCAATGCCAATTTGTAAAGGCTTTCATTATCATACTGACGAACTGGTTCATTATGATTATCATCAGGCATAAGATTTTCAATACGCTGACGCAACGGCAATATATCCCCAGTCTCTTGATATAACTCTAACAAAGCACCAATCTTCTTGCCCATCCCCGCACATGCCCAACCAAGATGCGTTTCAAGAATTTGTCCAACATTCATACGACTAGGCACACCAAGCGGATTCAAGACGATATCAGCATGGGTCCCATCTTCAAGAAATGGCATATCTTCTACGGGAAGAATACGTGAAACAACACCCTTATTCCCGTGACGTCCCGCCATCTTGTCACCTGGTTGGATTTTGCGCTTCACAGCCACAAAAACCTTCACCATTTTCATGACACCAGGAGGCATTTCATCACCTCTTTGGACCTTTTCAACCTTATCCATAAAGCGACGTTGTAATGCTTCTTTTGATTCATCATATTGCTTGCGCAAAGCTTCAATTTCATTTTGAAGCTTTTCATCCTCAACAGCAAATTGCCACCACTGGGATCGTGGATAATGCCCCATTACTGTACTATCAAGCTTTTTGCTGCCCGAAAAGCCTTTCGGACCTTCTACAGCAACTTTACCTGTCAACATATCGGTGAGGCGCGCATAAACATTGCGATCAAGAATAGACTGTTCATCATCACGGTCTTTTGCTAAACGCTCAATTTCTTCACGCTCAATTGCCATCGCACGTTCATCTTTTTCCACGCCATGGCGATTAAAAACGCGAACTTCAACAACAGTACCAAAAGTCCCAGGAGGCATACGCATAGAAGTATCACGAACATCGGATGCCTTTTCCCCAAAAATTGCACGCAGAAGCTTTTCTTCCGGCGTCATGGGACTTTCACCTTTCGGGGTAATCTTTCCAACTAAAATATCACCTGGTTGAACTTCAGCACCAATATAAATAATGCCAGCTTCATCAAGATTTCTTAACGCTTCTTCCGCAACATTAGGAATGTCGCGCGTAATTTCCTCAGGTCCAAGTTTTGTATCGCGTGCCGCAACTTCAAATTCCTCAATATGAATTGAAGTAAACACATCATCAGCAACAATGCGCTCGGATAACAAAATAGAATCTTCATAATTGTATCCATTCCAAGGCATAAAGGCTACGAGAACATTCCGCCCAAGAGCCAAATCACCAAGATCCGTGGATGGACCATCTGCAATGATATCACCTTTCTCTACCCTATCACCGACATGTACAAGAGGACGCTGATTAATACAAGTGGACTGATTAGAACGCTGAAATTTCTGTAAGCGGTAAATATCAACGCCTGATTTTGAAGGATCTAAATCTTCTGTTGCACGGATAACAATACGGGTAGCATCGACTTGATCAACAACACCACTACGTTTTGCACTTACAGCAGCTCCTGAATCGCGCGCAACAATAGATTCCATTCCCGTCCCAACAAATGGCGCTTCAGCGCGTACAAGAGGAACTGCTTGACGCTGCATGTTCGATCCCATAAGCGCACGATTCGCATCATCATTTTCCAAAAAAGGAATAAGCGCTGCTGCAACTGAAACCAACTGTTTTGGTGAAACATCCATCAAATCAACATGATCACGCGGCGCCATTAAAACTTCACCAGCATGACGGCAAACAACAAACTCTTCTATAAAACGACCTTCGTTATCTAATGAAGAATTAGCCTGAGCGACATAATGCTTTGCTTCTTCCATCGCTGAAAGATAAATAACTTCTTTTGTGACTTTCCCATCAATAATTTTTCGATATGGGCTTTCAATAAAGCCATATTTGTTAACTCGCGCAAATGTTGCTAAGGAGTTAATCAGACCAATATTGGGGCCTTCTGGTGTTTCAATCGGACAAATACGACCATAATGCGTAGGATGTACGTCACGGACTTCAAAACCCGCACGTTCACGAGTCAAACCACCTGGACCAAGAGCAGAAAGACGGCGCTTATGGGTAATTTCTGACAATGGATTGGTTTGATCCATAAACTGCGACAATTGTGAAGACCCAAAAAATTCACGGACCGCTGCTGCCGCAGGCTTTGCATTGATTAAATCCTGTGGCATAACTGTATCAATTTCAACCGATGACATACGCTCTTTTATCGCACGCTCCATACGAAGAAGACCAATGCGATATTGATTTTCCATCAACTCCCCAACGGAACGAACGCGACGGTTGCCAAGATTATCAATATCATCAATTTCACCACGTCCATCACGCAATTCAACCAACATCTTAACAACAGCAAGAATATCCTCTTGGCGTAAAATGCGAACTGTGTCTGGACAATCAAGATCCATACGTAAATTCATCTTAACACGCCCGACAGCTGAAAGATCATAACGCTCTGGATCAAAAAACAATGAATGGAACATTGCTTCTGCTGTATCGATTGTTGGAGGTTCACCTGGACGCATCACCCGGTAAATATCAAATAACGCATCCTGCCGACTTTCATTTTTATCCACCTTCAAAGTATTGCGGATGTAAGCGCCAATATTCATGTGATCAATATCAAGAATATTGACTTGATCAGCACTAACATCGAGCAGAATTTTTAATACTTTTTCGTCAATTTCATCACCAGCTTCAAGGTAGATTTCACCTGTTTCGTAATTGACGATATCTTCGGCTAGATAACAACCTAATAAATCATCTTCACTAACTTTAACCGCTTTAAGTCCTTTTTCTACCAAAGACTTCGCAGTACGAACTGTTAATTTTTTACCAGCCTCCGCAACGACTTCACCACTATCTGCATCTATAAGGTCAGAAATGAGCTTCATTCCTTTAAAGCGATCCACAGAATAAGGAACTCGCCATCCTTCTCCATCACGCTCATAAGTCACTTTATCATAAAACGTCGATAAAATATCCGACGCATCCATACCTAATGCCATCAAAAGACTAGTAACAGGAATCTTGCGCCGTCGATCAATACGCGCATAAATGATGTCCTTAGCATCAAACTCAATATCAAGCCAAGAACCTCGATACGGAATAACACGAGCAGCAAAAAGAAGCTTTCCTGATGAATGGGACTTTCCTTTATCATGGTCAAAAAAGACACCAGGAGAACGATGCATCTGAGAAACAATAACACGCTCCGTACCATTAACAATAAAGGTACCATTCGTCGTCATTAAAGGCATATCGCCCATATAAACGCCTTGCTCTTTAATGTCTTTGATATCTTTGGAGCCAGTATCCTCATCAACATCAAAAACAATCAAACGCAATATGACCTTTAATGGGGCAGCATAAGTTAAATCACGTTGACGGCACTCTTCAACATCAAATTTTGGTAAATCAAATTCATAACCTACAAACTCAAGCATAGCTGTACCGGAAAAATCTGAAATAGGAAAAACCGATTTAAAAACAGCTTGCAAACCTTCATCTGGTCGTCCACCTTTCGGTTCCTCAACCATGAGAAATTGATCGTATGAGGCTTTTTGAACCTCAATAAGATTCGGCATTTCTGCTACTTCAGGAATCTTACCAAAAAATTTCCGTACGCGCTTACGACCATTGAATTGAGACATCATTGCGTGAGTCTGAGCCATCGTCGCTCCTTGATCTTTACTCTTCAAGGTAGACCAACCTTGAAAGCCTTATACCATTAACCTGCATATGCAGACCAGTTCACTTGACACTCAATAATGAGCATCATTAACTTTCCCCACCAACATAAGCCATTTATCTCTTTGACTCTATGATGAAGGGGTAAGTAATCCAAACCTATCCCATTCCTGTTACGAAACCATTGGGAAAAGGTTTTTTACTCATTATTTTCCCTCTTTGTATTAAGAGAAAGAAAATCGGCGAACATAAATGCCCGCCGATAAAATTAAATTTACTTAAGTTCCACCTTAGCACCGGCAGCTTCAAGTTGAGATTTAATTTTTTCTGCTTCTTCTTTAGAAGCAGCCTCTTTAATAGGCTTAGGTGCACCTTCAACCAGATCTTTAGCTTCTTTAAGACCAAGTCCAGTAAGAGCACGAACTTCCTTAATAACATTAATTTTTTGTGCGCCACCTTCAACAAGAATAACATCAAATTCTGTTTTTTCTTCAGCAGCTGGAGCAGCAGCACCAGCAACAGCAGCGACAGCTACAGGAGCAGCAGCCGAAACTCCCCACTTTTCTTCAAGTAACTTAGAAAGCTCAGCGGCTTCCAAAAGGGTTAGATTAGAAAGGTCTTCTACGATCTTCTCTAGATCAGCCATTTTTAAATTCCTTCAATTAAAAGATTTTAACCATTATTAAATCTTATTCAAAAAAACAGAAAAGCATTAAAGCTCTTCCATAAACGTGAATACAAACAGCCTTAAGCCGCCTTATCCTCCTGAGCATATGCTCCAATGACACGTGCAACCTGACCAGCAGGGGCATTAACAACCTGTGCAATACGGGTCGCAGGGGTAGAAATCATACCCACAAGTTTTGCACGCAACTCGTTTAATGAAGGCAATGAAGCCAATGACTTCACAGCATCTACAGTTAAACTTGTTGCACCCATTGAACCGCCAAGTATGACAAATTTGTCATTGCTTTTCGCAAAATCAACAGCAACTTTCGGTGCTGTGATTGGATCTTCTGAATAAGCAATAAGTGTTTGTCCAGTAAACAAACCCACTATCGATTCAGATTCCGTGCCCTGAAGAGCGATTTTAGCAAGACGGTTTTTGGCGACCTTAACGGCACCGCCAGCTTCACCCATTTTCGAACGCAAATCATTCATCTGTGAAACTGTCAGACCGGAATAATGTGCAACAACAACAGAACCAGACTTCCGAAAAGCCTCGTTAAGCCATGTAACAAATTCGCGTTTTTCCGCTCTATTCACTGTCTCTCTCCATTTAACAGATTTGCTTAAAACAAACCTGTTGGTTACCTTTGATAACATAAAACACTTCATGTCACCGATGAGGATCCTGTCCCCTTTTTCACGCACAGCGTTCAAAGGCAACCTTGGCTCAAACCCTTTAAGTCTTTTAACTCTCAGTTTTTACCCCAGTCTCATGCAGGTTTTTTTGATTAAGATACTTAAAAGCATCACCTACAATCTCGGACAGGATATTCCGGAATTTCTCCCGGTACAACCTAAGCCCTATAAAGCTTAGATAGCGAGCTGATCAAAATCAGCATTTTAAATACAATTTTGATATTCCCATACCCCAAAACAAAATTATAAATCAGCTTATACTAGCTCTGAACGAACCGTTGCTGGATCAACTTTAACACCAATTCCCATAGTCGACGAAACAGCAACGCGCTTAATATACTCACCTTTTGCACCTTGCGGTTTGGCTTTAATAACTGCACTTGCAAAGGCTTTTATATTTTCTACGATTTTTTCAACACCAAAAGAAGCCTTACCAATACCAGCATGCACAATACCAGCTTTTTCCACACGAAACTCAACAGCACCACCTTTAGAAGCTTTGACAGCACCGGCGACATCAAGTGTTACAGTACCAACTTTCGGATTCGGCATCAAACTCCGTGGACCAAGAATCTTACCAAGACGACCAACAAGAGGCATCATGTCTGGCGTTGCAATACAACGATCAAAATCTATAGTCCCTCTATTAACGCTTTCAAATAAATCTTCGGCACCCACAATATCAGCTCCTGCCGCCTTAGCTTCCTCAGCCTTATCCCCACGAGCAAAAACGGCAACACGAATATTTCTCCCTGTTCCATTAGGCAAATGAGCAACGCCTCGAACCATTTGATCAGCATGACGAGGATCAACACCCAAGTTCATTGAAATTTCGATTGTTTCATCAAACTTAGCAACAGCACGCTCCTTAACCATTGAAACGGCATCTTTTAAAGCGTAAAGTTCATTAAAATCAATATCTTTTCGGATATTTTTTATTCTTTTTGCTACTTTTGCCATAATATTAGCCCACCACTTCCAAGCCCATCGAGCGAGCAGAACCTTCAACCATACGCATTGCTGCCTCAATGTCATTCGCATTAAGATCTTTCATCTTTGATTCCGCAATCGAACGAATTTTATCGCGAGAAATGCTTCCTACAGACACTTTACCAGGCTCTTTTGAGCCAGATTTCAGGTTTGCTTCCTTCTTTAAAAAGAATGATACAGGAGGCGTCTTGAGAGAAAATGTGAAAGATTTATCTTGGTAATACGTAATAACAACTGGAATCGGTGCCCCCTTTTCCATTTCTTGTGTCGCTGCATTAAACGCCTTACAAAATTCCATGATATTAATACCACGCTGCCCAAGAGCTGGACCAATCGGTGGAGATGGAGTAGCAGCTCCTGCAGGGACCTGCAACTTAAGCTGACCTATACTTTTTTTTGCCATAACAATCTGCCTTTAATTTTACTGGTATACTGACAATTCATCTTGCCCGTTACCCGCTTGCAGTCACGTGGTTCGGATCATTAAGCCGACAAAAGCTATAAATCACCTCCCACTCCTTCCTTAAAGTAATTAAAACTACTCTAAGTTTAATCAGAGTTTTTCAACCTGACTAAATTCCAAATCAACAGGCGTAGGACGCCCAAAAATAAGCACTTCAACCTTAAGACGAGAGCGCTCTTCTTCAACCTCTTGAACAATTCCATTAAATGAAACAAAAGGACCATCAGCAACGCGAACTTGCTCTCCAACCTCAAACAATACAGAGGACTTTGGAGACTCAACCCTTTCCTGAACTTGTTTGAGAATTTGCTCAACCTCTCGATCAGAAATGGGAACAGGACGCGCATCTGATCCTAAAAAACCTGTCACTTTAGGCGTATTCTTAATAAGATGATAAACTTCATCTGTTAACTCAGCACGAACAAGAACATAACCAGGAAAAAATTTTCGCTCAGTATCAACTTTGCGTCCACGACGAACCTCTACAACACGCTCTGTTGGAACAAAAATCTTTTCAAAAAGATGATCAAGTCCCTTTTGCTTTGCCTCCTTATCAATAGCTTCCGCTACTTTCTTTTCAAAGTTTGAATATGCCTGAACAATATACCAACGAGCTGCCACAGTCACACTTCCTTACATTCTCAACTAAAAAGATATTTCAGAAGATCAATAACCCGCCAAACACCAAAATGCATAACCTGATCCACAATAAAAAAGAAAGCTGAAGCCAATGCAGTTACCAACAAAACCATAATAGTAGAAATAACCGTCTCACGACGTGTAGGCCATTTCACTTTAATTGTTTCTGCATAAACCTGCTTCAAAAAGGTAATCGGATTGGTTTTAGATGCCATCGTCACACTATACTCTCTCTAGTCCTATTGTGTTTTATAGAATAAAATAAACAGGAAAAAAAATGCAAAAGCCAACTTTCAGACTTATGCAATTTCCTTACTTTCTATTCAATACCGTTTCACACACAAAAAAACAAGCCCCATATCAAAAAAAGCGAAAAAGGCAGCAAAATCCACTCCCTTATATGTAACCCCCCTTTGGCAGGGGCAGCAGGACTTGAACCCGCGACCTGCGGTTTTGGAGACCGCCGCTCTACCAACTGAGCTATACCCCTAACTCTCAAAACTAAAACACTTTTAACACCCCTTTAACAAGCATTATTTATTCAATGATCTTAGAGACGATACCGGCACCAACAGTACGACCACCTTCACGAATAGCAAAACGCAG